>DATMTG010000022.1:0-2274 GCA_035565075.1 Stenotrophobium sp. | reverse complement strand
ACTCGGCCGGATACCGCCTGCAAAGTTAAATCCCGCCGCCCTCTTGAATCTGGCGGGCTTGTCCCTACAATTAGCAGCCTACGCGGGAGAGTGCTAACAGCGTTGGCGCTGTTGGCCCCTGCGAGAGGCCCAACGATCTGAAAAACAGGAGTTTTACTATGAAGCTGCGCCCATTGCACGATCGCGTGATCGTGAAGCGTCTGGAAGAAGAGAAAAAATCCGCCGGCGGCATCCTGATTCCGGACAGCGCCGCGGAAAAGCCCCTCAAGGCCGAGGTGGTTGCGGTCGGTTCCGGCAAGCGCACGGATGACGGCAAGGTCCACCCGGTCGACGTCAAGGCGGGCGACACCGTGCTGATCGGCAAGTACTCCGGGACCGAGGTCAAGGTCGACGGCCAGGATCTGGTCGTGCTGCGCGAAGACGACATCATGGCCGTTTTCAGCAAGTAATCGAATCAAAAATCAGAGGAATCAGAAATGTCTGCAAAAGAAATCAAATTCGGCGATGACGCCCGCGCACGCATGGTTGCCGGTGTCAACGTGCTGGCCAATGCCGTCAAGGTCACGCTCGGTCCCAAGGGCCGCAATGTCATCCTCGACAAGTCCTATGGTGCCCCCACGGTGACCAAGGATGGCGTTTCCGTCGCCAAGGAAATCGAGCTGAAGGACAAGTTCGAGAACATGGGCGCGCAGCTGGTCAAGGAAGTCGCTTCCAAGACCTCCGACGCGGCAGGCGACGGCACCACCACCGCCACCGTGCTGACCCAGGCGATCCTCAACGAGGGCCTGAAGTCGGTCACCGCTGGTGTCGATCCGATGGACATCAAGCGCGGCATCGACAAGGCGGTCGAAGCCGTCACCGCCGAGATCAAGAAAATGTCGACCCCGTGCAAGGACCGCAAGGCCATTGCCCAGGTCGGCACCGTCTCCGCAAACGCGGATGAAACCATCGGCAAGATCATTGCCGACGCCATGGACAAGGTCGGCAAGGAAGGCGTGATCACCGTCGAAGACGGTTCCGGCCTCGAAAGCGAGCTGAACGTGGTCGAGGGCATGCAGTTCGACCGCGGCTATCTCAGCCCGTACTTCATCAACCAGGCCAATTCGCAGCAGGTCGAGCACGAGAACCCGCTGATCCTGATCACCGAGAAGAAGATTTCCAACATCCGCGAGCTGTTGCCGGTGCTGGAGCAGGTGGCCAAGGCCGGCCGTCCGCTGGTCATCATCGCCGAAGACGTCGAAGGCGAGGCGCTGGCGACCCTGGTGGTCAACAACCTGCGCGGCATCCTCAAGGTCGCCGCCGTCAAGGCGCCGGGCTTCGGCGATCGCCGCAAGGAAATGCTGAAAGACATCGCCACCCTGTCCGGCGGCACGGTGATCTCCGAGGAAGTCGGCCTGTCGCTCGAGAAGGTCGGCCTGGCCGATCTGGGCACCGCCAAGAAGGTGCAGATCGACAAGGAAAACACCACCATCATCGATGGTGCCGGCAAGAAGGAAGCGATCGAGTCGCGCATCAAGGAAATCCGTGCGCAGGTCGAAGACGCCACCAGCGACTACGACAAGGAAAAGCTGCAGGAACGTCTGGCCAAGCTGTCCGGCGGTGTTGCCGTGATCAAGGTCGGTGCGGCCACCGAAGTCGAGATGAAAGAGAAGAAGGCCCGCGTCGAAGACGCTCTGCACGCGACCCGTGCGGCCGTTGAAGAAGGCATCGTCGCCGGCGGCGGCGTCGCCCTGGTGCGCGCCAGCAAGGTGCTGGACAAGCTCAAGGGTGCCAACGACGACCAGACGGTCGGCGTCAACATCCTGCGCCGTGCGATCCAGGAACCGCTGCGCATGATCGTGCGCAACGCCGGCGAAGAGCCGTCGGTGGTGCTGAACAAGGTGTCGGAAGGCAAGGGCTCGTTTGGCTACAACGCCGGCAACGGTGAGTACGTCGACATGATCGAAGCCGGCATCATCGACCCGGCCAAGGTCACCCGCCTGGCGCTGCAGAACGCGGCTTCGGTCGCCGGTCTGCTGCTGACCACCGAGGCGATGATCGCCGAACTGCCCAAGAAGGATGAGCCGATGATGCCTCCGGGCGGCGGCGGCATGGGTGGCATGGGCGGCATGGGCGACTTCTAAGAAGTTGCAGTGTGACGAACCGGGGCTGTCGCAAGACGCCCCGGTTTTTTTATGCGCGGAATCGGCCGGCATCCGGCTTGTACCTTAAAATGCCGGCTCGAACCCGACCGAGCCGACCATGAAACCGATTTCCCTGACCCGTTTCCTGATT
>DATMTG010000021.1:0-10059 GCA_035565075.1 Stenotrophobium sp. | reverse complement strand
GGGCGTGAAACAGCATTCGCGGGTTATCATCGTGGTTCAATTTTCCGGGCCAGCCTTCATGGACGCTGCGACGCTGCAACAGATGGGCCGCAAGGTGATCGAGATCGAGCGCGATGCGCTGGATGCCCTGCTGCCGCGCATCAACGGCGACTTCGCCCGCGCCTGCGAAATCATGCTGGCGTGCAAGGGCCGCATCGTCGTCACCGGCATGGGCAAGAGCGGCCACATCGGCGGCAAGATCGCGGCGACGCTGGCGTCGACCGGCGCGCCGTCGTTCTTCGTGCATCCGGGCGAGGCCAGTCACGGCGATCTCGGCATGATCACCAAGGCCGACGTGGTGCTGGCGATCTCCAACTCCGGCGAGACCGCCGAGGTGCTGACGATCCTGCCGCTGATCAAGCGCATGGGCGCGCCACTGGTGGCGATGACCGGCCGGCCGGCCTCGACGCTGGCGAAGACCGCCGACGTGCATCTCGACGTCACCGTCGCACAGGAGGCCTGCCCGCTCAACCTCGCGCCGACCGCCAGCACCACGGCGACGCTGGCGATGGGCGACGCGCTGGCGGTGGCGCTGCTCGAGGCGCGCGGCTTCACGCCGGAGGATTTCGCGATGTCGCATCCCGGCGGCTCGCTGGGCCGCAGGCTGCTGCTGAAGATCGGCGACCTGATGCACAAGGGCGAGCGCCTGCCGCGCGTCGCGCCGGACGCGAGCCTGTCCACCGCACTGCTGGAAATGACCCGTAAAGGCTTGGGCATAACCGCCATCACCCACGCCGACGGCACGTTGCTCGGGGTCTACACAGACGGCGATTTGCGCCGAACGCTCGAACAGGGCGTGGACGTCCGCACCGCCAGGATCGCCGACGTGATGACCGCCGGCGGCAAGACCGCAAAAGCCGACTGGCTCGCCGCGCAGGCCGTGCAGCTGATGGAAAAGCACAAGATCACCGTGCTGCTGGTGGTGGACGAGGCGGGCAAGCTGGTCGGCGCGATTCACATGCAAGACCTGCTGCGCGCGGGAGTGGTGTAATGGCGCTGACCCTGGCCGCCGTCAAAAGCCGCGCGAAGAAAATCCGCTGCGTGTTTCTCGACATCGACGGCGTGATGACCGACTGCAAGCTGTATCTCGCCGCCGACGGCAGCGAACTGAAAGCAGTGAACGTGAAGGACGGCCTCGGCATCAAGCTGCTGATGCAAGCCGGCATCGAGGTCGCGGTGATTTCCGGCCGGCCGTCGGCGGCGATGCAGAAGCGCCTGGAATTTCTCGGCCTGCGGCATATCCATCTCGACACCGAGGACAAGCTCCCGGCCTACGAAGCGATCCAGAAAAAGCTCGGCATCAACGACGAGCACTGCGCACATGTCGGCGACGACACGCCCGACCTGCCGCTGTTCGCACGCGTCGGCCTGGCCATCGCCGTGGCGGACGCGCATCCAAAAGCACTGGCCAAGGCCCACTGGAAAACCCGCAACATCGGCGGCAACGGCGCGATCCGCGAAGCGGCCGACCTGATTCTCGCCGCGCAGGGCAAAGACTGATGCTGCTGCGCCGCCTGTTCGCCATGCTGGTACCGCTGCTGACGCTGGTCGTCGTGGTCGGCCTGCTGGTGCTGGCGATGCAGCATTTCGATCAGGGCCAGCCGGAGCCGGTCGCGCAGGCGGTCACCCGTCAGCCGCAGTACACGCTGGACGATGCCGAGTGGACGCGCATCGGCGCCGACGGCAAGCCGGTGTTCCACATCACCGCGCAGACCATCGACTACTACCCGGACGAGTCCATCACCCTGCACACCCTGACCATGGACCATCTTGCGCAGGGCACGAGTCCCTGGCGCCTGACCGCGCCGCTGGGCGAGGTGCCGGCGCACCAGCAGCGCGTGCGCCTGGAGAATGACGTGATCGTCACCGGCCAGCTCAAGGACGACACGCCCCTGCGACTGACCACGACACAGCTGTGGGTCGACCAGCAGCGCCAGCAGATCTACACCGACCAGCCGGTGACGCTGACCGGCGCCAATGGCCAGCAGGCCCATGCCACCGGCATGCTCGCGCAGATCGACGGCGACAGCGTGCAACTGCTGCACAACGTCAAGGTGGACTATGCGCCCGCTGCGAAAAAATAAATCGCTGAGCCTCGCGCTCCTGCTGGCCGGCGCGCTCGCGCAGGCCGGTTGGGCGCGCGCGGACGTTGCGGCGCCCACGGCCCCTGCAGCGGTGGTAGCGACGCCAGCAGCCAAAACGGCGGGATCGCCGGCGGCGGCTACTCCCGCAACACCCGCAACACCGGTCACGGCTACGCCCTCGCCCGCCACATCCGCCAGCGCGCAAAACCCTGCGCCAGCCACAGGACCGAGCGCCGCTGCGCCCGCACCCACAACAACTCCGTCTGCTGGGTCAGAAAATCCGCCCGCTGCGGTGCCGGTCAGCAGCGCACAGCCTCCGGCAACGACTGCCGCACCCGCTGCGAGCCGGGAAGCCTTGCGTCCCGAAGGTCCGGTCACCGTCACCGCCGACCACGCGGAATGGCAAAAGGACGGCGTGATGACCTACAGCGGTCATGTCCTGCTGGTCTCCAGCTCGCTGACGCTCAAGGGCGACCGCATCGAGTTGCAACAGCAACCGGATGGGCAATACACCGCCAAGGTCGACGGCCGACCGGCACAGATGGACCATGCCGCCAGCGTCGACGGCAACGGCCAGCCCTCGCCACCGGTGAGCGCAACGGCCGACAGCCTGCGTTACGATTCGCTCAGCAGCGTCGTCGACCTGATCGGCCACTCGGTGCTGACGCGCGGCAAGGATCAGATCACCGGCAGCAGCATCCGCTACAACGTCGACGAGCGCCGTATCGAGGCCGCCGGCAACAGCAGCGGCGGCCAGGTCAGGATCGTGATCCAGCCGCCCCCGCCAAAAACATCCGCAGCCGACAAGAAACCGTGAACTCAGTCCTCGCCGCACGCAATCTGGTCAAGAAATACAAGAAGCGCACCGTCGTGCGCGGCGTGTCGCTGTCCGTCAACGCCGGCGAGATCGTCGGCCTGCTCGGGCCCAACGGCGCGGGCAAGACCACCGCTTTCTACATGCTGGTCGGACTGGTGCCCTCCGACGAAGGCAGCGTCGAACTCGACGGCAAGGACATCACCCACCAGGCCATGCACACGCGCGCCAAGCTGGGGCTGGGCTACCTGCCGCAGGAGGCCAGCATCTTCCGCAAGCTGACGGTGGCCGACAACATCATGGCCATCCTCGAGATCCGCAAGGACCTCGACGGCAAGGCGCGGCACCAGGAACTCGAGCGCCTGCTCAACGAGCTGCACATCGCCCACATCCGCGACATCGAGGGCCAGAGCCTGTCCGGCGGCGAGCGGCGGCGCGTGGAAATCGCCCGCGCGCTGGCCAACAACCCGCGCTTCATCCTGCTCGACGAACCGTTTGCCGGCGTCGACCCGATCGCGGTCGGCGACATCCAGAACATCGTCCACCACCTGCGCGACCGCGGCATCGGCGTGCTCATCACCGACCACAACGTGCGCGAGACGCTCGGCATCTGCGCCCGCGCCTACATCCTCGCCGAAGGTCGCGTCATCGCCGAAGGCGCACCCGCCGAACTGCTCGAAAACGAGACGGTGCGCAAGGTCTACCTCGGCGAGCAATTCAAACTCTAAAGCTGTCCATAAACCTACTGCGCTCGGCATCTTGCGGTCGTACGATGCTCGGAATCCTCATTTATTATCTATAAACTCCGGTTCCTGCGCTCCGTGCGTCCGCAATCTGCCTTCGCTCGCTACGGTTTCTGAACAGCTTCAGAACATATGCAAGACCAATCCATGCAAAATCCGCCCGACAACTCCCTGCCGTCCGCGGCCGATCTCGAACCCCGCGCGGCGCTGGCGCTGGAAACCGCGCGCACCGCCGGCGCCACCCAGACCGAGACTAGCCTGTCGGTCAGCCGCGGGCTCAGTGTCAGCGTGCGCAAGGGCGAAGTCGAGAGCGTCGAATTCCAGTACGACCGCAGCCTCGGCATCACGGTCTATTTCAATGGCCGCAAGGGCAACGCCACCACCGCCGACCTGTCCGATGCCGGCATCCGCCAGGCCGTGCAGGCCGCCTGCGCGATTGCCGCTGCGACCGGCGAAGACGCGTGCAACGGACTGGCCGACGCACGGCTGCTGGCGCGCGAGTTCCCCGATCTCGATCTCGATCACGCCTGGAATCTGCCGCCGGATGCGGCGGTGGAACTGGCGCGCGAATGCGAAGCCGCGGCGCTGGCGGTGGACCCGCGCATCACCCAGAGCGAGGGCGGCAGCGTCAGCACGCATCGCGGCATTTCGGTCTACGCCAACAGCCACGGCTTCTGCGCGACGCGTCGCGGCAGCAATCACAGCCTGAGCTGCGCGGTGGTGGCGACGCAGGGCCAGGAGATGCAGCGCGACTACTGGTACAGCAGCGCGCGCAGCCCGGCGGACCTGCTCGGCGCGCAGGCCATCGGCCGCAAGGCCGGCGAGCGCAGCATCGCCCGGCTCGGCGCACGCAAGCTCGGCACGCGACAGGCGCCGGTGCTGTTTGTGCCGGAACTGGCGCGCGGACTGTTTTCGCATTTCATCGGCGCGATCTCCGGCGCCGCGCTCTACCGCAAGGCCAGTTTCCTGCTCGACAAGCTCGACCAGCCGGTGTTCTCGCCGCAGGTGACGCTCACGCAAAATCCCTTCATCCCGCGCGGCGCCGGCAGCAGCGCCTACGACAGCGAGGGCGTGGCGACCTGCGAGCGCACGCTGGTCGATGCCGGCGTGCTGAAAGGCTGGCTGCTCGGCAGTTATTCCGCCCGCAAGCTCAAGCTCGAGACCACCGGCAATGCCGGCGGCGTCTTCAACCTGGTGGCCAGGCCTGGCAAAAAAGGCTTCGACGAACTGCTGCGCGAGATGGGCAGCGGCCTGGTCGTCACCGAACTCATGGGCCAGGGTGTCAACGGCGTCACCGGCGATTACTCGCGCGGCGCGGCTGGCTACTGGGTCGAGAACGGCACGCTCGCCTACCCGGTGCAGGAACTCACCATCGCCGGCAACCTGCTGGACATGTTCCGCGGCGTGCAGGCCGTGGGCAGCGACGTCGATCCGCACGCCAACATCCGCACCGGCTCGGTCCTGATCGACCGCATGACGATTGCCGGCGAGTAGGTTTTTCCTGGTCGCGTCATGAAATCGCTCCCGATCTACCAGGTGGACGTGTTCGCGGACCGCCCGTTTTCCGGCAATCCTGCGGCGGTCTGTCCGCTGCGCGAGTGGCCGCCGGACGCGACGATGCAGGCCATCGCCGCCGAGAACAATCTCGCCGAAACTGCGTTCTTCGCGCGCGACCAGACCCGTGCCGCCGATTACCTGCTGCGCTGGTTCACGCCAACCATCGAGATCGAACTCTGCGGCCACGCCACGCTGGCCGCGGGCCACGTGCTGCTCAACGAGCTGGCGCATCCGCGCGACGAGGTCCGCTTCCGCACGCTGCACGCCGGCGTGCTCACGGTGGCGCGGCGCGACGGTGCGCTGTGGCTGGACCTGCCGGCGCGCATGCCGCGGCCTCTGTCAAAAATTCCGGCGGAACTGCTCGCGGGGCTGCGCGCGGCGCCCGCGCAGGTGCTCGCCACCGGCAACAAGTATTTCGCGATCTACGACGACGCCGGCCCCATCGCCACGCTCGAACCCGATCTGCGCGAACTGATCAAGCTCAGCGGCATGGGCGTGGTGGTCACTGCGCCGGGCCGCGACAGCGACGAGGATTTCGTCTCGCGTTTCTTCGCGCCGGCAATGGGCGTGGACGAGGATCCCGCCACCGGCTCCGCGCACTGCCTGCTGGTGCCATACTGGTCACAGCGTCTCGGCCGCACCCGTTTCAACGCCACGCAGTTGTCGCCGCGCGGTGCGCGCCTGGTCTGCGAACTCGACGGCGAGCGCGTGCGCATGTCGGGCAAGGTGCAGCCCTATCTCAAGGGCGAGATCGTGGTGCCGGACAACTAGACGGAAACTTCCCGCTTAGGCGCATGATTTTCGTCGAGCGCGTCGATCAGGTCGCGCATCTCCACCGGGTCCACCGAGGCCAGCAGCCTCGACGTGCGGCGACGCAGATCGGCCACGTCGGATTCCATGATGATGCGCTTGACCTCGAGCACGCTGGCCGGGTGCATCGAGAAATCCATCAGGCCCAGGCCCAGCAGCAGTCGCGTATAACGCGGATCGCCGGCCATTTCGCCGCACATCGCCACCGGGATGCCGGCCAGCACGCCGGCCTCGATGGTCATGTGGATCAGGCGCAGCACCGCCGGATGCAGCGGGTCGTAGAGATAGTTGACCTCGTCGTCGACGCGGTCGATCGCCAGCGTGTACTGGATCAGATCGTTGGTGCCGATCGAGAAGAAGCGCGCACGCCGCGCCAGCGTAGACGAGGCGATGGCGGCCGCCGGCACCTCGATCATCGCGCCGACCGGCACATCGTCGGCCATGGCGTGACCTTCACGGCGCAGCTCTTCGCGCGCGTTGTGAATCAGCTGCTCGGCCTGGCGGAACTCCTGCAGGCTGGAGATCATCGGCAGCATGATCTGCATGCGGCCATGCGCCGATGCGCGCAGCAGCGCGCGCACCTGCACGCGGAACAGTTCCGGTTCCTTCAGGCACAGGCGTATCGCGCGCAGGCCCAATGCCGGATTGTTGGGCGTGGGGCCATGCGTGCGGCCGCTGTCGACCTGCTTGTCGGCGCCCAGATCGAGCGTGCGGATGGTGACCGAGCCCTTCACCGACGAGACGATGCGCGCGTAGGCGGCGTACTGCTCCTCCTCGGTCGGCAGTCCCTGGCGGTTCATGTAGAGGAACTCGGTGCGATACAGGCCGACGCCTTCGGCTCCGTTGGCCGCGGCCACCGCCGCGTCTTCCGGCATTTCGATATTGGCGAGCAGTTTTATCTTGACGCCATCGCGCGAGATCGCAGCCTTGCCCTTGAGCTTGACCAGGTCGCGGCGGTACTGCGCCTGCCGTTCCTGCTTGGCCAGATAGAAATCCAGCGCACCCTTGTCGGGATCGGCCAGCACATGCCCGGCCTCGCCGTCGACGATGACCAGCTCCGCCTCGCGCAGCAGGCGGCGCGCGTCGCGCAGGCCGACGATGGCGGGGATGCCGAGGCTGCGCGCGAGAATCGCGGTGTGCGACAGCGGGCCGCCGTACTCGGTGATGAACGCGGCGACGTTCTGCTGCGCCAGCAGGATGATGTCGGCCGGCGTCACGTCGTCGGCGACGATGGCGGTCGGTTCGCTGGCGTCTTCTGTCCGCGAAGGCAGCTGGCGCTCGCTCTTGAGCAGGATGCGCAGGATCCGCGCCACCACGTGCTGGACGTCGTCCTTGCGCGTCTTCAGGTAGGGATCGTCCATCTGCTCGAACACCGCTACCAGCGCGTCGCGCTGGCGCCGCAGCGCCGCCTCGGCGTTGATGCGCTGCTCGCGGATGACACTGACCACCGCCTCGGTCAGCGAGCGGTCGTCCATCATCAGCAGGTGGGTGTCGATGAATGCGGCGATTTCCCCGGGCGTGCCGCCGGGAATCTGATCGCGCACCTGCCTCAACTGGTCGCGCGCGCGCCGCTGCGCGCCATGAAAGCGCGCGACCTCCTGTTCGACATCCTCCGGCGCGAGTACATACTCGGGCACATCGAGATCACCGCCGTGCATCTTCTGCACGCGCGCGATCGCGATGCCACGCGAGACCCCGATACCGGAGAGCCACAGGCTCATGTGCGCACACGCATGGTCATGCGTCCTCGCCAAAGCGGTCGGCAATCAGCGCCGCCAGCTCGTCCAGCGCCTGCGCGGCGTCGTCGCCTTCGGCGATCAGCGTGATCCGGCTGCCCATGGCGGCGGCCAGCATCATCACCCCCATGATGCTCTTGCCGCTGACCTCGCGGCCATCCTTGCGCACACGCACGTCGGCGGCAAATTTTCCCGCGAGCGTGACCAGCTTGGCGGCGGCGCGCGCGTGCAGGCCCAGCTTATTGACGATGGTGACCGTTTTTTCCACGCTCAACTCCCCGAAGCGGATATCGTGTTTTTCATTTTTCGCCCTCTGCCGAAGCGCGCGCACAGTTGACGATGCCGCGCTGCCCGCCCTCGACCGCGGTGCGCGCCATCTCGTCCAGCGACAGCTGCGGATAATTGAAGATGCGCACCAGCATCGGCAGGTTGATGCCGGCGACCACGCGGGTGTGCTCGCCGGTGTTGAGCCGATTGGCGATGTTGCTGGGCGTCGAGCCGAATGCGTCGGTGAGGATCAGGACGCCGGCGCCGCTGTCGAGCCGCTCCAGCGTCTTGCCGCCCTGGCTGAGCATCGCCTCGGGCGACTGCACGCGCCGCACCTCGAGCACGTCGGTCGCCAACGGCAGCGCGCCCATCATCTCGGTCATGGTGTCGAGCATGTGGCGCCCGAGCTTGCCATGCGTGACCAGCAGCAGTCCGACGCTCATGCGCCGGCCTGCCTGTTGGCGGCGCGGCGTTCCTGGCCGGTCCAGACTTCGCGGTGACTGACGATCAGGTGGTCGAGCCGGTCGCGGAAGTGGTCCGCAAGCTTGTCGACAATGTAAACGCTGCGGTGCTGGCCGCCGGTGCAGCCGATGGCGATGGTGAGGTAACTGCGATCCTGCTTGCGGTACTCAGGCAGCCAGCGCTCGAGAAACTGGCGGATATCGGCCACCATGCGTGGCACCTCGGGGTATTTCTCCAGCCACGCGATCACGGCGGCGTCGCGGCCGTCGAGCTTGCGCAGCGACGGATCCCAGTAGGGATTGGGCAGGCAGCGCACGTCGAAGACGAAATCGGCATCCACCGGCGTGCCGTGCTTGAACCCGAACGACATCAGCTGCACCAGCAACTTGCCGTGGCCGCCGCCGGGGATCTGGGTGAGGACGGTCTCGCGCAGCTCGTGCAGGTTGAGCCCCGAGGTATCGATGATCGCATCGGCCGCGCCGGCGATCGGCTCGAGCAGCCGGATTTCGCGGCGTATCGCATCGAGCAGCGGCGTCTGGTCGTCGGACAACGGATGCCGACGGCGGGTTTCGGCGTAACGTTGCAGCAGCACGTCTTCGCGCGCCTGCAGGAACAGCACGCGGATTTCGACACCGCGCGCGCGCAGCTTGTCGAGATAGCCTGGGAATTTGGCGATCTCACCCGGGCTTTCGCGCGCGTCCACCCCGATCGCGAGGTGCTCGTAACGCGTTTCCATCTTCTTCACCGCCCGCAGCGCCATCGGGCCGATCAGGGCCAGCGGAATGTTGTCGATGCAGTAATAGCCGAGGTCTTCGTACTGCTTCAGCGCCACGGTTTTACCCGCGCCTGAAAGACCGCTGACGATGACCAGTTGCATGCGTTATGTGTCCGGGTTCTGGATGGCCTTGAGCTGGCGCGCGGAGAAATCCTCGTCTGCACGATAACCGGTCTGGCGCAATTTATGATCGCGGCAGGCCACTTCCACCAGCACCGCCAGATTATGCCCGAGCCGGATGGGAATGGAGATCTCCGCCACCTCCACGCCGAGGATGCGCACCATCGAGCGGCGACCCTCGAGCCGTTCCAGCGCCTGCATCTGCGCGTCGCCGCGGAATTGCAGGCGGATCACCAGGTCGAGCGCGCAACGCTCGCAGCGGCTCCGGGCGCCGAACATTTTTTCAACGTTGAGGATGCCGAGGCTGCGCGCTTCGAGAAAGCCGGCGAGCAGCGGCGGGCAGCGGCCGATCAGGCGCCCTGCCGTATCCAGCGCGAACTCGCCGGCGTCGTCGGCGACCAGGCGATGCCCGCGTCCCAGCAGTTCCAGCGCCAGCTCGCTCTTGCCGACCCCGCTGGGCCCGGCCAGCAGCACGCCCAGGCCCATGATCTCGATGAATACGCCGTGCAGGATGGTCATTGGCCTTGTCGCCGTCAGGTTGCGGCGGGCCGCGGCGCCGCGTGTCGCGAACAGCACCCGACACAGGCAGTTTTCATCAGGCGTGACTCCAGGGTGCGCCACCCGCTGTTCCGGATTCCAGTGAAAATATCGT
>DATMTG010000020.1:0-4002 GCA_035565075.1 Stenotrophobium sp. | reverse complement strand
AGCCTGTTCCGGCGAGCGGGTGCGCGGAAATCAGATCCGCACCTGCGAAAAATCCTGCGCCTGCGCATGGCCCGGCGAGGCCGTCGCCTGCTCGTCGCGCAGCAGCTGGCAGGTGCGCAGGCCGGCGTCGCGCGCGGCGTCGAGTTCTTCGCCGACATCGGACAGGAACAGCGCCTGCGCGCCCGGCAATCCGATCTGCCGCAGGATCGCCTCGTACGAGGCCGTCTCACGCTTGCCGCCGATGCGCGTGTCGAAATAACCGGAGAACAACGGCGTGAGATCACCGTAATCGGTGTGCCCGAAAATCAGTTTCTGCGCCGCCACCGAGCCGGAGGAGTACACGTACAGGCGCAGGCCCTGCGCGTGCCAGCGCCGCAGGTATTCCGGCGTGTCGGCGTAGACGTGGCCCCTGAGCGCGCCGCTGGCGTAACCCTGCTGCCAGATCAGGCCCTGCAACTCCTTGAGCACGGTGATTTTGCGGTCCTGAGCGATCCAGCTCTCGAGCGCGTCGGCGGCGGCATCCAGCGACAGCGTGCGGCCCTGCTCGCGCTCGACCTCCTGCAGATGCCGCTGCACCGCCTCATCGCCCGCATGCGCGCGCAGGAATCCGCGCAGATGTGCCTTGGCGTAGGGGAACAGCGTCTGGTGCACGAAATCGATCGAGGATGTCGTGCCTTCAATATCGGTGAGAATGGCCTTGATCACGCCGCCTTTGCCCAGGTGTTGGTGTGCTTGGGAAACCGGTCGGCGATGTCGTCGCCGGTGAACGTCGCCACCCAGCCTTCCGGCGTGGTGAACAGGCGTATCGCCTTGATCCGCGGCTGCGGGCCCATGTCGAACCAGTGCGTGTAATGCGCCGGCAGGTTGAGCAGGTCGTTGCGCTGGCACAGCGTGGCGTAGACCTTGCCGTCGCGGCGGATGTAGAACACGCCCTCGCCCTCGACGAAGAAGCGCACCTCGAAATCGTCGTGCGTGTGCTCGTGCAGGAACTTGTCGCGCATCGCATCCTTCTGCGGGTGATCCTCGTTGAGACTGATCACGTCCACCGACTTGAACCCATGCTGGCGCATCAGACGATCGATCGGCTCGCGATACGCGGCGATGATTTCTTCCTGGCTGGCGTCGGCCGCAAGCTGCTGGCTGGCCTGCCAGCGTTCGAACTCGACGCCGATGCCGGCCAGTGCGTCGCGGATCGCTTCGTACTGCGTCAGCACCTGCAAGGGCTTCGACGGCTGGTCGTCGGCGTAAATCCTCAGTTCACTCATTTCAGTTCCTCCAGTTCGCAGTCGAACATGAATTCCAGCGCCTCGACCCGGTACCGCGCCTGCGCCACCGTCGCGCCCCAGGCGTAGAGACCGTGGCCGGCGATCAGGTAGGCCGGCGTCTGCGCGTGCTCGCGCATGTAGTCGTCGACGCGCGCGGCCAGCCGCGCGATGTCCTGGTCGTTGGCAAACACCGGCACCTCGACGCTGGCATCGTGGGTATCGATCCCGGGCAGCAGCTTGAGAAGCTCATAGCCGCGCAGGCGCACGGCCTGCAAGCGCCGCGACAGCACGGTGTTGGCCACCGAGTGCGTGTGCAGCACGCAGCCGATGCCGGTATCGTGCCGGTAAAGCTGCGAGTGCAGCAGGGTCTCGTAAGACGCCTTGCGCGTGGCGTCGAGCGGCCGGCCGGCCAGCGTCGCCACCAGGAAATCGGCTTCGCACAATTCGCCCTTGTGCCCGCCCGAGGCGGTGATCAGCATCTGTCCGTCGGCCAGGCGCGCCGAAAAATTTCCGCCGGTGGCCGGCACCCAGCCGCGCCGGTGGAACAATTGTCCGGCTGCAATCATGGATTGTGCCAGCGCAGAAACATGTCGGGTCGATTCATTCATCGGATAGACAATCTAAGGCATCACGCCGGGCTATAACAGCACCATCGCCGCAAGCCCGAGGAAGATGAAGAAACCGATGGAATCGGTGGTCGCGGTCAGGATCACGGCCGAGCCCATCACCGGGTCGCGTCCGAGGCGCTTGAGCATGACCGGAATGGCGACACCGGCCACCGCCGCCACCACCAGCTCCACCACCATCGACGCATAAATCACCAGCGACAGCTTCCATTGCTCGTAGAGGGCGTAGGTCATCGCGCCCAGTGCCGCGCCCCAGACCGAGCCATTGAGCAGGGCCACCAGGGTTTCCTTGGTGAACGTCCTGCGCAGTTGCGACGGGCCGAGCTGGTCCAGCGCCATGGCGCGGATCACCAGCTCCATGGTCTGCGTGCCGGTGTTGCCGCCCAGCGAGGCGACGATCGGGATCAGCGTCGCGATCGCGGCGAATTGCATGATCACGGCGTCGAACACGCCGATCACGCGCGATGAGGCGAACGAGGTCACCAGGTTCAGGCCGATCCACGGCCAGCGGTTGCGACCGCTCTTGGCGATCGAGCCGTAGAGATCTTCGTGGTGCGTCAGACCGGCCTGGCGCAGGCTCTCGTTCTCGGCGCGCTCGTTGATCTCGTCGAGCACCGCGTCCACCGTGATGCGCCCGACGACCTGGCGGTGGATATTGACCACGGGCGCCGACAGCAGGTCGTATTTCTCGAACGCCGTGACCGCCTCGCGCACCGGGTCGTCGGTGTAGAAATAGGTCGGCTCGCGCGTCATCAGCTCGTGAACCTGCTGTTCCGGCTCGCCCAGAACCAGCTGCTGCAGGGGCAGCATGCCCTGCAGGCGGCTCGCGCGGTCGACCACGATCAGGTCGGTGTTTTCCTCCGGCAGATCGTTGCGGCGGCGGCGCAGCAGGCGCTGCACCGCCTCCAGCGTCGAGTACTCGCGCACGGTGACGAACTGCGTATCCATCATCGCGCCGACGCTGTCCTCGGGGAACGACAACACCGTGCGGACTTCGTCCTGGTCCTCGCGATCCAGTTTTTGCAGCACCCCCTGCGCGGTTTCCCCGGGCAGGGCCTCCAGCAGGTCGGCGATATCGTCGGCTTCGAGATTGCGGATCGCGGCGGCGATTTCATCGGCGCGCAGGTCCTCGGACAGGCTGCGCAGCACGGCCTCGGACAGCTCCAGCAGCACCGCGCCGCGCACTTCCGGCGTGACCAGCAGCCAGGCCATCTGCCGCGCTTCGGGCTCCAGACTTTCCAGCACGACGGCGATATCGGCGGGATGGAATTGCGCCAGCCGTTGCGCCAGCTCGGTCTGCTGACGGCGCGTCACCAGCTGCGCGCCTGCGTCGGCGCTGCGACCCTCGGCGCCCTGGACCAGCCCGCGTTCCTCCGCCTGCCGCGTCAGCAGGTCGATCACCTGCTTTCTCGCCTGTTCGAGATTGCGGTGATGCGGGCGGTTTTCGTCAGTGTCGCGTGCGGCTTGCGTCATAGCGGGACCCGGGCTCGAAAACGGAATACCACGTGCCGAATTGTGAACATAAAAAAAGCCCGCATAAGCGGGCTCTCTAAGATGCCAAGTGCTTACTTGATCTTGGCTTCCTTGAATACCACATGTTTGCGCGCCACGGGATCGTACTTCTTGAACTCGAACTTGTCAGGCGTGTTCTTGCGGTTCTTGGTGGTGGTGTAGAAATAGCCGGTATCGGCGGTCGACACCAGGCGGATTTTTTCGCGGTCGCGCTTTCTGCTGGCCATGGATTAGACCTTCTCGCCGCGGGCGCGGATCGCGGCCACCACGGCCTCGACGCCCTTCTTGTCGATGGTGCGCATGCCGTTGGCGGAAACGCGCAGCGACACGAAGCGCTTTTCGGTCTCCAGCCAGAAACGGTGGGTATGCAGATTCGGCTCGAAACGGCGGCGATGCCTGTTGTTGGCATGCGATACCGTGTTGCCAACCAGCGGCCGCTTGCCGGTGACCTGACAGACTTTAGACATGATCAAAACCTCAAAAACAGGCAAGCCAGCCCCATGGCTGGCGTACTTAGGGCGCGCTTTATACCAGTTTTGTCGCGCCGGAGGCAAGCCGCCCGGCGCAAACCACGGCCGCGCAAAGGCCGCTGCGCAGGC
>DATMTG010000019.1:0-5887 GCA_035565075.1 Stenotrophobium sp. | reverse complement strand
TGCTCGCCGGGGTTGCTGCCGGTGCCGCGCGCCAGCACGCCGCCGATGCTGAAGGCGCCGGCCAGCCGCGGCGCGCCGCCTTCGACGCGCAGGCGCAGGTGCAGCGTCGTGCCGCTGAGTTCGACCACCGACAGGCGGCTCAGGCCCGGCAGGTTTTGCAGGTAGGACAGCAGCCGTGCGTACTGCTGCGGCGAATCGACGCCGCTGATCGCCAGTGCCACTTCGTCCACCGGCGCCGGGGCGATGCCCCACACCGAATAACCCAGGCCGTGCAGCGCGGTGTCCAGCTGGCGCGCGTCGAAGGTCGCCTGCAACTGTGGCTGGCCCTGGGCGTCGGTCAGGTAGCTGTACTGCTGCGTCAGGTTGCCGGCCCTCGACAGCAGCGGCGCAGCGCGCCCGCTGGCGGCGCCGGCATCGCCGGTGATGCGGGCGATTACCACGCTCAGCGCAGCCTGCAGAGCCGGCGCTCGCGCCGCATCGCCCTGGTCGGTCACCGGCACGACGGCGGAATAGTCCGCGGCGGTCTGCGCTCGCGCCGGGTTCAGGTGCAGGCCGAGTGCCGCCACCGCCAGCAGCACGAAAAATGTCGGAAGTTTTTTGCGCATGCGCGAATTATCAGACGCGGACACGTAAAATGACAGCCGGACGCCTCCAAAATCACCCGGATCCCCCATGACCGCCAAAACCCCGCTGACCTACGCCGCCGCCGGTGTCGATATCGATGCTGGCGACGCGCTGGTGGACGACATCAAGAAAATCGTCAAGTCCACGCATCGCCCGGAAGTGCTGGCCGGTGTCGGCGGTTTCGGCGCGCTGGTCGGCCTGCCGAAGAAGTACAAGAAGCCGGTGCTGGTGTCCGGCACCGACGGCGTCGGCACCAAGCTGCGGCTGGGCATCGACAGCGGTCGCGTCGAGGGACTGGGCATCGACCTCGTGGCGATGTGCGTCAACGATGTGCTGGTCAGTGGCGCCGAGCCGCTGTTCTTCCTCGATTACTACGCCACTGGCAAGCTCGACAACAGGATCGCCGCGCTGGTGATCAAGGGCATCGCCCAGGGCTGCAAGCAGGCCGGCTGCGCGCTGGTCGGCGGCGAGACCGCCGAGATGCCGAGCATGTATGCGGGCAATGATTTCGATCTGGCCGGGTTCTGCGTCGCGGTCGCCGAGCAGGGCAGGCTGATCGACGGCAGCAAGATCAAGCCGGGCGATGTGATGATCGCGCTGCCGTCGTCCGGGCCGCACTCCAACGGCTACTCGCTGATCCGCAAGATCCTCGCGGTCAACCATTACAAGCTCAATCCGAAGGGCGAACTGGCCGATGCGCTGATGGCGCCGACCACGATCTACGTCAAGCCGGTGCTGAAGCTGATCGCGGACGGCATCGCGGTGCGCGGCATGGCGCACATCACTGGCGGCGACATCACCGGCAACCTCACGCGCTGTTTCCCCAAGGGCACGGCGGCGGTGGTGGACCTGCAGAGCTGGCAGCGACCGGCGATTTTCGACTGGCTGCAACAGCAGGGCGGCGTCGATGCGGACGAGATGCTGCGCGTGTTCAACTGTGGCGTCGGCTTCGTCATGGTGGTGCCGCGCCTGCAGGCCGACAAGGCGATGGCGCAGCTGCGCAAATCGAAGCTCAAGCCGTGGATACTGGGGCAGGTGGTCAAGGGCAGGCAGGACGTGCGCTACGCCTGACGATCGTTGCACGGCATGAAGAACATCGTCGTCCTCATCTCCGGCCAAGGCCGCAACCTGCGGGCCCTGGTCGAGGCGCAGCAGGCCGGCCACCTGCACGCCCACATCGCGGCGGTGGTGTCCAACCGCGTGGACGCCGCAGGATTGGCGCTGGCGCGTGCCGCGGGCATCGCCACCGAGGTCGTGCCACATGCCGACTACACCGTGCGCAGCGAGTTCGATGCGGCGCTGGCCGGGGCGATCGACCGCTACGCGCCGCAGATCGTGGTCATGGCCGGCTTCATGCGCGTGGTCGGTGACGATTTCATCCAGCGCTACAGCGGCCGCATGCTCAACATCCATCCGTCGCTGCTGCCGAAGTATCCCGGCCTGCACACGCATCAGCGCGCGCTCGATGCCGGCGAGACCAAGCATGGCGCGACCGTGCACTTCGTCACCGCGCAGCTCGATGGCGGTCCGCGCATCATTCAGGGCGCATTAAGCGTGCAGGCGCAGGATACGGCGCAGACGCTGGCGACGCGGGTGCTGCACGAAGTCGAGCTGAAAATCTATCCGCAGGCCGTGGCCTGGATGGCGCGCGACGAGTTGCAACTGCTTGACGCTGCGGTAAGGTTTCGCGGTGCGCTGCTGACGGCGCCGCTGACGATGAAGGATCTCGAACCGGAGTTTTGCTGATGCGCCAATGGATCTGGATGGCCCTGTTCATCACCGGCACGGCCGGCGCGGCGGACGCCGTGCCGGACGCGACTGCCGCAACCGCGCCGGCCACTGCGACCACGGCGGCCGCGAGCGACGCAGCCACTGATGCCGTCATTGCGCTGCTCAAGACCGGCAGCGTCGACTTCGACGTCGCCTGGCATGGATTCCCGCTGGGCAGCGCCACGGTGACGTTGTCGGCGACCGATGTGCGGGGCTGCTACAAGTACGAATCGGTGACGCGGCCGGTCGGGCCAGTGCGCTGGCTCTACGGTTCGCCGCACGAGATCAGCCTGTTCTGCATCAAGGACGGCGTGATCCGCCCCAGCCATTATCAGTACAGCATCGACAAGCGGTCGGACGACAGCTTCACGCTGGACTTCGACTGGGCCAACAGGACGGTCAAGACCGTCAAGGCCGGCAAGACCACGGTGCGCGATCTGCCGGATGTCGCCTACGACCGCTTCAGCGTGCAACAGGCGATACGGCTGTGGATCCTGCAGCAGAGCGACACCACCACGCGGCAGGAAAAAGTCTTCAACACGGTGGACGACAAGGACATCAATCCCTACCGCTTCGCGATCCTCGGCCATGAGAAGATCGATACACCCGCGGGCAGCTTCGACACCGTGCGCGTCGATCGCGTCGACAGTCCCACCCGCAGCACCCACAGCTGGGTCGCGCCCGCGCGCGACGATCACGTCGTCAAGGTGGAGTCGATCAATCGTGGTGATGTCGAGTTGAGTATGGTGATTAGCAAGTAACCAAAGGGGAGACGCTACTGACCTTGCCCCTGATTCACGTATCCCATAACCGAATTCATAAGCTGGTTTGTTTGGCCTGATCACCGAGCCAGTGTTGCTCGAACTGCATCGGGCTGACGTAGTTCAAGGTGGAGTGTAGCCGGGATTGGTTGTACCAGAGTAGCCAGGCGAGGGTTTCGTCCTTGGCGTGGCGGCGACTCGTGAGACGCTGTCCGTGCAGTCGCTCCACTTTCAGCGAACCGAACAGTGCTTCGCTGCAAGCATTGTCCCAGCAATTTCCACGTCGGCTCATCGACGGGGTGATGTTGTATTCGTGGAGAGCGGCTCGGAAATCTTCACTGGCGTATTGGCTGCCGCGGTCGCTGTGAAAAATCAGCCCAGCCTGCTTATCGGGGTGACGCTTGAACCATGCCATGCGTAATGCGTCGATGACGATGTCGCGGGTCATGTCTGTACGCATCGACCACCCCACCACCTGACGGCTGAACAGGTCGATCACCACCGCCAAGAACAGCCAGCCTTCGTCAGTGGCGATGTAGGTGATGTCGCCCACCCAGACCCTGTCCGGCTGGGTCACGTTGAATTGGCGGTTGAGCAGGTTCGGCGCAATCGGCAGGTCGTGGTTGCTGTCGGTCGTGACTTTGAACCGCTTCTTGCCCTTGGCACGAATGCCATGCGTGTGCATCAGCGTTTGTAGCCGTTGCTTGCCGACGCGTACGCCGTCTTTGCGTAGCTCCCGCCAGATACGTGGCCGACCGTAAGCACGACGAGTCTGAGCGTGAACGGCCTTGATGTGCACCAGCAAGGCGTCGTCACTCAGATGGCGGCGCGGTGCTGGACTGGTCTGGCGCACGACATGCCCGTGGTAGCCACTGACGCTCACGTTCAACACTCGGCACTGCACTGTGATGGGCCACACGTGGCGATGACGCTGAATGAAGGCGTACTTCACTTCGCACCTTTCGCGAAGTACGCCGTCGCTTTTCCCAGAATATCGCGCTCCATCTTCACCCGGGCCAGCTCGGCACGCAGCCGGGCAATCTCCATCTGCTCGGCGCTCACCGGCTTGCTGTCTGCACCCTTGAGCTGGCCTTGCCGACTCGCCTTGACCCAGTTGAACAATGTTTGCTCGACCAGCCCCAGAGTCCTGGCTACGGCGGCTTGACTCTGACCACCCTCGACCAGTCGCACCGCCTCTTGCTTGTATTCGAGCGTGTAGCGCGCCCGCGTTGTCTTCATCATGTCGTTCTCCTTGCGTGGATTGAAACACATGGCAAGGGGTACGTTTGTCGGGGGCAAGGTCAGGCATGACCTGCCTTCTGCTGGGGCCATCATGACGGCAGCCGTCCTTCGTCCCTGAGCTTTTGCAGGTGGCTGTTGATGTTGAGCAGCGCCAGCGGCGTCAGTCGCGGGTCGAGACCGGCGTAGATGATCGGCAGCATGGCCTCTGGCGCGGCGCCCGTCTGGTGCAATTCCAGGATCTGTGATTCGCGCTTGATGCGGTGTTGCAGCGTTTCGCGGATGCGGTGGGTGGTGCCCAGCGCCATGCCGTGCGAGGGGATGATGACCGCCGGGTCCCAGTCGATCACGCGCTGCAGCGAGTCGAAATACTTGCGCATGTTGCCTTCAGGTCCGCCGACGACGACGGTGCCGATGCCCTGGATCAGGTCGCTGACGATGCACCAGCTGCGCGACTCCGGCATCACCGCGAGCTGGCCTTCGTCGTGGCCGGGTACGGCGTAGAGCACGACCTTTTCGCCGAGCCAGGTGGTGAGCACATCGCCCTCGGCGTAGCGCTTCACCGTCAGCCCCTCGAAGAAGCCGGGGCTGCGGCGCTCGATGCGCGCCCGCGTATCGGCGCTCATGGCGATCGGCACCCGGTAGCGACGCGCGATCTCGTTGGCGTATTCGCGATGATCGGGATGATGGTGCGTGAGGAACACTTCGTCCACGCCGAATTCGTCGATCACCGTGCACAGGCGCGCCAGTTCTTCGCGGCTGGCGGGCGAGGGATCGATCAGCACGCGGCGGCTGCCGCTGTCGCCGAGCCAGAAGCAGTTGGTGCGGTCGGCGGGCGGCAGGGTGTTGGAGCGCACCAGCAGGATGCGCAATCCGGCGAGCTGTTCGACCCACGGCATGTGCAGGTTGACGTCGACGTGGTAATCGAAGTCCGGCAAGGCTGTACGGTGCGCGGCATCGTCCGCCAGCCAGCGGATCACGTTGCGCGTCGGCGGCGCGGTCAGCAGGCGGCCGTGCCGGAAGCGCTGCTCCCAGTCCGCTGCCGGCCGCCATGCCGACTCGGCGGCTTCGTTCTGATCCACCGTCAGCGCCGGCGCATGGCGCAGGTCGATGCGGAAAAAATGCGTGCGGTAGCGCAGTACCTGGAAATCTGGTGTGGTGGCCTCGCCGATGTGGGTGACGGACAGCACCTCGCCGGCGTGCACCGCCGAGAACAGGTCGTAGCCGAGTTCCTCGTCGAGCTCGCGCGCGAGTGCGCGCAGCAGCTGCGGCGGATGCCCGCGCAGCAGCGGGTGTGCGAGCGCTTCGGCGCTGTCGGCCTTGTCGACCTTGCCGCCGGGAAACGCCCAGTAGCCGCTGAATGCGGGCAGGTAGGGCTGGCGGCGGACCAGGAACAGGTCGTCGCCGTGGGTGAGTACGGCGGTTACGGCTTCACGAATCTGGGTCACTGTGCGGGCGTCGATGGAGGCTGGAAAATGTGCCGCGCCGGTCAC
>DATMTG010000018.1:0-8558 GCA_035565075.1 Stenotrophobium sp. | reverse complement strand
GTCGACGGCGACCGCGTGATGGTGTGCCTGTCCGGCGGCAAGGACAGCTACACGATGCTCGACATGCTGATGCAGTTGCAGCAGAAGGCGCCGGTGAAATTCGAACTGTTCGCGGTCAATCTCGACCAGAAGCAGCCGGGCTTTCCCGAACATGTGCTGCCGGAATACCTCAAGGCCGCCGGCGTGCCGTTCCATATCCTCGAGCAGGACACCTACTCGGTGGTCAAACGCGTCATCCCCGAAGGCAAGACGATGTGTTCGCTGTGCTCGCGCATGCGCCGCGGCGCGCTGTACCGCTACGCCGAGGACAACGGCTTTACCAAGATCGCGCTCGGCCACCATCGCGACGACATCGTCGCCACGTTTTTCCTCAACCTGTTCCACGGCGGCAAGCTGTCGGCGATGCCGCCCAAGCTGCAGTCCGACGATGGCAGGAACGTCGTCATCCGCCCGCTGGCCTACTGCCGCGAAGCGGACATCGCCGAGTACGCGGCGATCCGGGATTTCCCGATCATCCCCTGTTCGCTGTGCGGCTCGCAGGAAAACCTGCAACGCAAGCAGGTGCGCAGGCAGATGGACGAATGGCAGCGACAGTTTCCGGGGCGGCTCGACAGCGTCTTCGGCGCGCTGCAGAACATCGCGCCGTCGCAACTGGCGGACACGCGGCTGTTCGATTTCGCGACGCTGGGCGGCGATGCCGCCGCCGCGCCGAACTGGCTGATGCCGGAAACGGAGACCGCGGCATGAGCCTGCGCGTGCCCCGCGATGCCATCAGGAAAATCATCGCCAGCGCAGTGCTGTTCCTGTTCTGCGCCAGCGCCGCCGCGGCGGACAATGCGCCGTTCCTGTGGCAGGTCAAGGGCAAGAAGGCCACGCACTACCTGATGGGCTCGATGCACCTGCTGCCGGACTCGGCGCTGCCCCTACCGGCCGGTCTCGACCGGGCCTACCGGCAGGCGCAGGGCGTGGTGTTCGAGACCGATTTCGCGACGCTGGCCGATCCCAAGACGCAGCTGGCCATGCTCGACGCCGCCAGCGCGGCGCAGGGTCTGCAGGCGCTGATCCCGCCGGCGCTCTATGCGCGCCTCAGGCAGCGCGCCAGCGCGTTGCAGATGCCGCTGGACACGTCCTGCGATCCCTACAAGGCGTGGTTCTGCGCAATGACGCTGGAGCTGTTCGTGTTCCAGAAGGCCGGGTTCACGCCGGACAACGGCATCGACCAGCAGTATTACAACCGCGCACTGCAGGACGGCAAGCCGATCCACTGGCTGGAGGATCCCGAGGCGCACCTGGCGCTGTTCACGCAGATGCCGCCCGACATGGCGCAGCAATACCTGGCCGCGACGCTCGACGACCAGACCTCCTCCGGCGAGTCGCCGGCGTCGCTGCTCAGGCTCTGGCAGTCCGGTGATACCGCCGGCCTGGCGAAGCGCGTGGCGGAACTGAAGGCGCGTCATCCACAGGCCTACGCGCGCCTGCTGTCCGACCGCAATCGCGACTGGCTGCCGCGGCTGGGCACCCTGCTCGACGGTGAAGGCAGCCAGCTGATCATCACCGGTGCGGCGCACGATGTCGGCCCCGACGGTTTGCCGACCCTGCTGCGCGCGCTGGGATACGACGTGCAGCCGGTGGCGCCCGCGGCGGCGGATCTTCCGGCCGGGCCCGCGCCGGCGGCTGCCGCGAGTCAGTGAGCGCCGGTGCGGTGCGCCGGCTTGCGGATTTGTTCCCGTGGGCGGATCCATGCGGTGTCCGCCATGCGCGGCCGTCCGGGCTGACGGCGCCGCGCCGGTGCGCCCTGCCCTTGCTGCTGGTCCTGCTGTCGATGCCGGCATTTGCCGGCATCGATGTGCGCGTGCGCGGACTGGACGATGCCGCCGCCGACAACGTCTATGCGCAGATCGGCATCCTCGACTACGCCAAGTCGGTGGACGCCGCCGACGGCCAGTACGACAGCGCCGAGGTGCAGCGGCAGTACCGGCAGGGACCGCAGGATATCCGGACCGCGCTGCAGCCCTTCGGCTGGTACCACCCGGTCATCCGCTCCGAGATCGCCGGCAGCAAGCCCGACTGGACCGTGACGTACACGGTGGACCCGGGGCCGCGCACCGTGATCGGCAAGATCGACCTTGTCGTCGACGGCGACGGCAAGGACGATGCCGCGCTGCAAAGGGTTCTCAAGCATCCGCACCTGCGTGTCGGCCAGCCGCTCGAACACGCGCGCTATGAAAAGCTGAAAACGCGCCTGCTGCAGGCGGCGCAGAGCGAGGGCTATCTCGATGCCGCGTTCAGCAGGCACGAGCTGCGCGTGGACACCGACGCCAACAGCGCCGCGGTCCTGCTGACGCTGGACACCGGGCCGCGCTATTTCTTCGGCGACATCGTCATCGAGCAGGACGGCAAGCTCGACGATGCGTTCCTGCGGCGCTATCTGCAAGCCCGCGCCGGCGAGCCGTTCGATGCCGAAAAACTGCTGGCGACGCAATTCACCTTCAGCGACCTCGGCTATTTCCAGAGCGTCGAGATCGACGCGCAGAAAACCCGGGCCGATGCGCAGCGGCGCATCCCGGTGACGATCCGCACGACGCCGAGGAAGCCGCAGGTCTACCGCATCGGCGCCGGCTACGGCACCGACACCGGCCCGCGTGCGCTCGCCGGCGTCGAGTTCCGGCGACTGAACAAATACGGCCACAAGCTGCGGTTCGAGGTGCGGCCGTCGCAGAACATCAGCACCGCGATCGCCGAGTACCGCATCCCTTACGGCACGCATCCCGGCGACGACTTCAGTGTCACCGGGCAGGGGCTCAAGCAGAATTTCCAGGGCATCGATGAAAAGCTGTATTCGTTTGGCGTCGCCTACGACCGCCAGCTCGGCGTCTGGCAGCGGCGCTACTACCTGACCTACACCCACGACGATTACACGCTCAGCGGCCAGCCGCAGATGAGCAGCGTGCTGCTGACACCGGGCGTCACGCTGAGCCGTACCGAGCTGAACGATCCGATCTATCCGCGCCGCGGCTGGTTCGTCTCGATGGACGTGCATGGCGCCTCCAGGTCGATGCTGTCGGATACCGACTTCATCGAGGGCCTGTTGCGACTGCGCGGCGTCTACCCGCTGGCGCGACGCCTGCGCCTGCTCGGCCGCATCGCCGAAGGCGGCGCGCTGGTATCGAGATTCCAGACACTGCCGCCGTCGCAGCGCTTCTTCGCCGGCGGCGACGAAAGCGTGCGCGGTTACAGCTACCAATCGCTCGGCCCGAAGGACAGCAGCGGCAACGTCGTCGGCGGCAAGTACCTGACCGCCGGCAGCCTCGAGCTGGATTACGACGTCTACAAGAACTACGGTGCCGCGGTCTTCGCCGATGCCGGCGGTGCCGACGACGTGCCCAACGTGCTGCTGCACTACGGCGCCGGCCTGGGCTTTCGTTATCGCGCGCCATTCGGCGCCATCGCCATCGACCTGGCGCATCCCTTCGATCGCGGCGCCTCGCCGGTGCGCCTGCACCTCGGTGTGAGGGTGGGACTGTGAGCGACCGGCATACGTCGTGGAGACCGTCGTGAGCCGGCGCTTGCGGCTGCCGTTGACGCTCGGTGCCCTGCCGGTGCTGTTGCTGACGTTCGTCGTGGCGATCGGCTTCGTGCTGTGCACACAGAGCGGCTTGCAGGCGGCCGTGGCGCTGGCGAACCGCTATGGCGGCGAGCATTTGAGCATCGGCTCGGCGCAAGGCCGTCTGCTCGGCGAGAGCCTGCTGAGCAATATGCATTACCAGGGCAGCGACGGCCTGCAGGTGGAGATTCGCCGGCTGCACCTGCGTGTGCGCGGCAGCGAACTGCTGATGCGGCGCCTGCACGTGGTCTCGGCCGAGGTCGCTGGCGTCCGCGTCGGGTTGCCGCCGCCCGACAACACGCCGTCGGCGCCATTGCGGAAATTGCCGCAGAGCCTGCCGCTGAATGTGGTGATTGATGCTTTCACCTTGAAAGATTTTCAGCTGGATCGTGAACACGAAAACATACTGAAAATGCCGCAGGCGCAGCTTGCTGCAAGCTGGATCGGACGACAGTTGCAGATTACGCAGCTGTCTGCCGAGCTGCCGCAGACCGGCGCGCTGCAGGCCAGCGGCCAGGCGCAGATGTCCGCCGACCACGTCGATGTGCAGCGGCTGACGATCAAGGGGCCGGGCGAACTCAGTCTCCAAGGCCGTTTCGGCATCGACAAGGCCGCCAGCGACCTGCAACTGCAGTGGCACGACCTGCGCTGGCCGCTGGTTGCGACCCGCGTGCCGCCGACGCTGGGCGGTTTCGCCGGCAACCTGCATGTCACCGGTCCGCTAGACGATTTCCATTATGAATTGCACGGCAGCGCCACGTTGCACAAGAAGCCGGTGAAGGTGAACGCCGATGGCACCGGCAATCCCGATGGCCTGCGCATCGCCTCGCTCGGACTCGACACGGATCCCGGTTCGCTCTACGCGCAAGGCCGGGTTGACTGGGCGCCGGTCCTGCGCGCCGATCTCACCGTGCGCTTCACGCAATTTGATCCAGGCCTGTTTTCTGCGGGCTGGAACGGCGCGCTCTACGGCATCGTCAGCACCGAAACCAGGCTGCATGATGGCCGGCCCGAGATCGGTTTCATGCTCAACCTGGCGCCCTCGACCCTGCGCGGACAGCCGCTGACCCTGGCCGCCGCCGGCAGCACCGATCTGCGCGGCGTCACGCTGCAAAGTTTCAAGTTGCAGTCCGGCAAGGGTCGCGTCGAAGGCAAGGGCCGCGTGGCCTGGGCGCCGTCGCTGCGCGCCGACGCACAGCTGCAGATCGCGCATTTCAATCCGGCGCAGTTCCTGCCGCAGTGGCGCGGCGATCTCAACGGCACGATCGCGGCCACGACCGTCACGCGCGCCGGCCATGATGTCGTTTCATTCGACGCACGGTTCGCCGGCTCGCAGCTGCGCGGCCGGCCGCTGACGCTGGATGCGCAGGGCGAACTGGCCGACGGCAATTTCGATCTGCACCGCTTCGCGCTGGCCGCGGGTGCGACCACGCTCAGCGCCAGCGGCCGGGCGACGCCGCCGTTCGATCTGGGCGGCAGATTCGACAGCCCGGACCTGACGGCGCTGCTGCCGGAGCTCTACGGCCATGCGCAACTGGCGTTCAAGCTGCAGGGGCCGCTGGCGACGCCGCACCTGGTCACGCAGGGCTCAGCGGCGGCGGTGCGCTATCACGGCGAGCGGCTCGGCACACTGCACTGGGACGCCGATCTCGACCCGCAGCAGCCCTCGCATCTGACGCTGCAACTGGCGGACGCACGGCTGGCCGGGCAGGCGGTAAGCCGCGCGCGGCTCGCCGTGACCGGGCTCGAGACCTATCAGCACATCCGGTTCGACGCCGACACCGAGCGCGGCGATCTGAGCCTCAGCGCCGACGGCGGCTATGACCGCAAGAAAATGGAATGGGGCGGCAACGTCGCCGCGCTGAGCCTGACGCCCGCCGGCTTGCCGGCGTGGACGCTGGAAAAACCCATCGGCCTGCTGCTCGGTCAAAAACGCCAGAGCGTCGAGCCCGCCTGCCTCAGCGGCGACGGCGGCCGCGTCTGCCTGCGGCTGGAGCAGAATGTCGTGCGCCAGGGCCTGCGCCTGTCGTGGACGCTCGACCGTCTGGCGCTGGATACGTTCAAGCCGGTGCTGCCGCCCGACCTCGACCTCAGCGGCAGCGCCGACGGCAACGGCAGCATCGAAATCGCGCAGGGCGACATCGCCGCGGCCAGTGTCGTGCTCAATCTCGGCCGTTCGCGCATCGCGGTTCCGCAGGCGCCGCCGCTGGAGATCCTGCCCGGCAGTTTCAGGCTCGACGATCAGTCCGGCCGCCTGCACGCGACGCTCGATCTGCAAACCTCGCGCGGCAGCGTGCGCGCCGACGCCAGCGCCGCGCCGGCGGCGGACTACGCCGCGCGCGCCCTCTCCGGCAGCGCGCAGATCCATGTGCCGGATCTCGATTTCGTCGCGACGCTGTTGCCGGCGCTGCAGGACACCGGCGGCAGCATCGAGGGGCAGCTCGATTTTGGCGGCAGCATCGGCCTGCCGCGCATCGGCGGCCAGCTCGCGCTCAGCGATGGCCACGCCAGGCTGGCCGTGGCCGGTATCACCCTCGAGCACCTGCAACTGCGGGCCAACGGCAGCGGCGCCGGGCCGCTGGCGCTGACCGGCAGCATGACCTCCGGCGGCGGCACGCTGAACCTGCACGGCAGCGTCGACCCGTCGTCGTCGCCGCTGCACGCCGACCTGACGCTCAGCGGCGAGAATGTCCAGGTGATGGCGACGCCCGATGCGCGCATCTGGGCATCGCCCGATCTGCATCTGCTCAGCGATGCCGGAACGATCCACCTCGACGGCACGCTGGCCGTGCCCAGGGCCGAGATCACGCCGCACGAGCTCGACGACAACGGCGTCGCGGTGAGCAAGGACCAGGTCATCGTCGGCGCGCAACCGGTCGAGCCGTCCTCGTCGCTGAAGATTTACAGCCAGCTCAAGCTGACACTGGGCGATCATGTCGAGGTCAAGAGTTTCGGCCTGACCACGCGCCTGACCGGCGCGGTGACGCTCACCGACGAACCGCAGCGCGAGACGCGCGCGCAGGGCGAGCTGCAACTGGTGGACGGACACTACAAGGCCTATGGCCAGGACCTGAACATCCAGAACGGCCGCCTGATCTTCACCGGCGGGCCGGTGACGCAGCCGGCGGTGGACCTCTACGCTACGCGGCATCCGCAGCAGGACATCACCGTCGGCGTGCGGGTCCGCGGCACGCTCGACAAGCCGCAGCTGACGCTGCAATCCGATCCGGCGATGCCGCGCGAACAGCAGCTCTCGTGGCTGGTGCTGGGGCGCTCGCTCGACCAGAGTTCGAGCGGCGACCGCAGCGCGATGTCGCAGGCGGCGCTGACGCTGGGACTATCCGGCGGCGATTACCTGGCGCAGAAACTGGGCGCCGGTGTCGGTCTCGACCAGGTCTCGATCGGGCAGGCGCCGGTGACCAGTTCGTCGGTGGCCGCCGACGCCACCGCCATCAGCGGCTCGCGCGCCGCGCAGAATGTCGGCGCCAACGCCTATACCACGCAGGCCGCGCAGCTGACGCTGGGCAAGTACCTCACGCCGAAGTTGTTCGTCAGCTACGGCGTCAGCCTGTTCCAGCCGGGGCAGACTTTCCGCATGCTCTATGACATCGGCCACGGCTTCCAGCTGCAGACCGAGTCCGGCACTGCCAGCGGCGGCGATCTGCTGTACACCTACGAGCATTAAGTGGCTTTGGCGATGTTCCAGCGTCGTTGCCGATCCTGCATCGCCAGAAACAGCGCGATGCCGAAGGCATAGCTGGTGAGCAGGCTCATCGGAAAGAACAACCACGCGCTGCGCAGCCCACTGCGACGGCCTTCAAGAACGGTCCGGAGCGGATACAGGATCAGGTTGGCGATGATCAAGTCTTGCCCGCCGGAGGCTGAGGCCGGGTTGACGAACAGCAGCGTCGTCCAGTGCCACTAGGCGATCATGTGCAGTAATTCATTTTCAAAGAGTCTTGTAAATTAATTAGGACGTAGAAATTCGCTATTGGTATCAGTGCGATATATGTGCTCGTTGATTCCGAAGCGCCGGCCATCATTCTCGGGTGCTACACACTGAGCGCAGCGGAGGTTGACGTATCTCGCCTGACAGAAGCCGATCGCAAGAAACCTCCGCGCTTCCTGTTCCTTGTTTCAGAATGGGGTGCCTGCCGTTGATGTGGAATAAAACCACCGTCCAGCGACTTCCAACGATTGCGGGGCGGCGGATGACTGATGCTCTAGTCCAGTGATCGCGCCAGGGAAGGTGCCGTGGAGACGGGTGATCCGCATATGGCAAATCTGACCTACGACGCCAACGGCAACCTGGTTTCAGACTGGGCCGACACCTATGGCTGGGATGCACAGAACCGGCTGGTCTCGATCAACGCCAGCACCGCCCACGGCATCTACTTCGCCTATGACAGCGTCGGCAGACGCAGCGCCCAGTACCAGGCCGCCTCCAACATCTACAGCACCTATCTGTACGATGGCCAGAACAAGATTCAGGAAGGCGGCACCACCACCGTCAACTACCTCACCGGCGGACTCGATGAGAACTTTGTCCGCTCGCAAGGCGGCAGCAACAACGACTACCTCCGAGACGCCCTGGGCTCGACCATCGGACTGCTCGACAGCAACGCCGGCTGGGTGCAGGGCTACACCTACTAATCGTTTGGCGAGACCACGCCGGTCCTGGCCCATGGCGCGCCCAACGACGTGATGTACACCGGCCGCGAGGGCATCGGGCCGTTCCTCACCTACAACCGTGGGCGCTACTACGATTCCCTGCTCAAGCGCTTCATCAGCGAAGACCCCATCGGCTGGGCCAGCGGACAGGCGAATAACTATGCCTATGTATCTGGAAATCCGGTTTCCTACACGGATCCAACAGGAAAATATGGTCTTCCTGGGGCAGCATACGGAGCGGTTTCTGGTGGCGTCGGCGGCTACGTCACAGGTGGGTGGCCGG
>DATMTG010000017.1:0-7166 GCA_035565075.1 Stenotrophobium sp. | reverse complement strand
CAGGGCAGCATCCATTTTGAGCCTCCACGCGGGCCATTACGGCCGGTAAGAATATCTTACCAAGACTTTTGGATATCTGCAAACAACTCCTTGGGAACAGCCCAACAAGCCACGGTCAACCCGAATTCAGGGGCGTAGTCTTGCCTTTGTCCGGCTTCCTGAATCCCCGATCCCCCGCCATAAACACCTCCAGCATGTGCGGGATCAGCACCGTGGCATCCACCGCTTCACCGTAGATCTGCGCATGCAGCGCAGCGTAACGGTCGAGATCGGCCTTCAAGCTGGCCGGACACGCGAAGGTCAGCTTGATGCTCTCGGTTCGGGGCAGAGGCCCCAGGCGCAGCTTGCGCGTCGTGCTCATTGCGAACTCCCCCGCTGGAAGAACAGCGGCTGATACGGGCGCAGGATCAGATCCTTGTCCACCATCACCTCTACCGGCAGACCCGGCCGCGCCATTAGCGTTGGCTGGATACTGAGGTTGCGGCGCGTGATTTCCTGGCCGACCTGATTGGCCGTGTCCTGCGCGCTGTCGCGCAGCGCAATCACTGTGTTGCCGTTGTTGAGGTTGCCCTGATTCGACATCGCCATCTCGGAGCTGACGCCGAGCAGCGTGGACAAGGCCGCGCCGGCCAGGACGCGGCTCCAGTGCCAATCCACGCCGTCTTCCAGGCCCGCATAGCCGGCCGGGTCGATACCGGGCAGCTTGTCGAGCGCGATCGACGAGGCATCGGGCAGCACCAGACGCAACCAGACCAGCAGCATGCGCCGCTGCCCGAACGCCACCTGGCTGTCGTAGCGTCCGATCAGCCGCGAGCCTTGCGGAATCAGCAGATAACGCCCGGTCGCGGTGTCGTACACCGGCTGCGTTACCTCGGCAATGATCGACCCCGGCAAGTCGGAATTGATGCCCGTGACCAGCGCCGCCGGAATGACGGTGCCGGCCATCACGGTGTACGGCGAGGCCGGCGTCCGCAAGGTGCCGCTGTTGCTGGTGGCGGCATCGCCGCCCTTGGCCATGAACGCTTCCTTCTGGCCCTGCCGGTTCTGCACTGCCGTCGGATCGTTGGTCTGCGTTGTCGTCGAGGCCGGGCCGGCGGCCTGCGGATCGAAGTCCGCCAGACTGCTTGCCGGCGGAGTGGCCGCCGATGCCGCAGGCGCAACCGCGGCCTGCTGGCCACCCGTCTGATTGCTGGTACGGAAGAACACCGATGACCCGGCGGCGGCTACGGCTTCCTTGCGCAGCGCGTCGCGCTCGGCGGCTTCCGGGTCTTGCCCGGGCGATGTGTTGGGCAACGGCGGTGGTTGCTGCGACTGGACGATGGCCGGCCCCAGGTCGCCCGGCAGCGGCGGCCCCAGCGTCGGCACGCTGGCCGCCGGCTTGGGCGGCAAGCTGGAATAATCTTTCGGAAGCTGGTCGAGTTCTTCGGAGCGCGCCACGCGATCGACGTTGTAAAGCTCGGTCGGCGCGTTGCCGGCGTGCCGATGGGGCTGCAACGACCAGAAGGTAGCCCCGATCACGGCCACGCCCAGGCCGCCAGTCAAGAACGCCAGCGTGCGCCGGTTCAGTCGCGTCACCGGACGCGGCTGCGAGCGCAGCGTCATGGTCTCCGGCGCGGCCTTCGGAGCAGCGTTAGGCATGGGGGTGTCCGGGGTGTCGTCCTGGCTCATGGTCAGTTCCCCCGCGTGCCATCGGTGCGCTCGATGCGTACCACGTCGCCCTTGTCGCCGCCGAGCCGTAATTCGGCCGCGCCGAACAGGCGATCCACGATGTAGTACGGCGAACGGAAACGGTAGTTCACCAGTTGGCCATCGCCTTTCGGGCCGATGACAAAGAGCGGCGGCAGTTCGCCCTGAGCGATGCCGGCGGGAAACTGGATATAGACCTTCTCGCCATCGTCGAAGGCACGTAGCGGCTTCCACGGTGGATTGCTGCCGCTGATCGCGTAGCGGAAGTGGATCTTGTCCAGCGACAACCCGGCATCGATGGGTGCGGCAGCCTGCGCGGCCTGATCCTGTCGCTGCAACGCGAGCATCTGGTCTTTTGGGTACTCCCAGGACACCGACGCCATCCATGCCTTCTCGGTCGAAGTCAGTTCCAGCAGGTATGTCCTGCGGCTGGTGGTGATGACCAGATTGGTTTTCAGGCCGGAACGGATGGGCTTGACCAGGACGTTGACACGCAGCGCATTGCCGGCGCCGCTGGACGTGTCGCCGACGATCCAGCGCACCGTGTCGCCAGCGGCGACCGTCACCAGTTCCTCGCCCGGCTGCAAGGAAATGACCGTCACGCGACCGGGCGCGGCATAGACCTGATACAGCGCGCCATCGGTGAACGGCCAGACCTGGATCGCATTGACGTAGCCCTCTCGTGTGGGCTCCATGCGCGCCTCGGCGTTGGCGCGCGTGACGCGCACGGTTTCGTCGGAAGGTTCGGGCGCGGGTTTGGCATCGCTTGCGTCGGGCAGCGGCTTCATCTGCCCCGGCATCGGCAGCACCTTCGGCACTTCCACCACTTCGACGGGCTTGGGCGGATCGGGCAGCGGCTGCGCGGCAATCGGCTCGTCGAGCGAAATGCGCGGCGGCGGCTTGCCCTGCGTGGCGCAGCCTGTCAGGGCAGCAAGCATCAATACAACGACATGGCTGCGAAGAAATGGATCGCGGAAAGACGGTTTCATGGCTTGGCTCCTTCGGACACATCCAGTTCGCGGCTCCACGACAGGCCGTTGACGTAGATACCCAGCGGGTTCTTGCGCAGGCGCTGTTCGGTGCGCGGGGTTTGCAGAACAATGGAAATCACGGCGTTCCAGCGCTCGATGCTGGCGGGTGCGTCATTGACGAAGTGCTGTTCGATCCAGCGCACGTTGAACGACGTGTCGCTCGCACGCGTGACGCTCGTGATCTGCACCGTCACCGACTCCTTGCCCACGCGCGCGAACGGATCGTGCGTGCGCGCGTAGTCGTTGAGCACGGCCGCGCCGCGATCGGTGGTGTAGTCGTAGGCGTCGAGCCAGTTCTGCCGCACCACGACCGGATCGATGGAGAGCGAACGCACCAGCGTGATGAACTGCGCCAGGTGATAGGCGATCTGTGCATCCGCCGGCCGGTAAGGCGTGGTGGCTTCGCCGACCGTGCGCACCTGGCCGGCGTGATCGACCTCGATCACATAGGGCGTGACGATGGACTGCGCCGAGCGCCAGACGAGGCCACCGGCCATCAGCACGGCGAGCACGAGACAGCCGAAGGCCATCCATCGCCAGTTCTTCGCCTGCACGCGGGCCGAGCCGATACGCTCGTCCCATAGCTGCGCCGCAGACTGATAAGGGGTGGCAGGCTGCGGCGTGCTGGCGTAGCGCACCTGCGGTCGCTTGAATCGCATAAGTCGTTCTCCTTACGAATCGGAATCGCCCAGACTCGGGCCATGTGCGGAGCCGCCGCCGTCACCACCGCGCAGCGTGTGCGCGGCTGTCGTGGCGGCATGGCTGATCTGCTGGCGACGATGCAGGCGCTTGGCCCAGGCGGGTTGTTTCGAGTCGGCAGTGGCGGACGATGAGCCGTTTTCCGAGGCACCGGCGTCGGTCGCAGCACTGCTCTCGCCACGGAAGGCCGAAGCGGCACGCTCGCCGAACGCCCGCGCGCCGGAAGCGACCTTCTGCCCGGCGGCCTGTGCGCCGGTCTTGGCGACATTGCCCACGCCGGCCGCTGCGCCCTTGAGGCCGCCGCCTGCTGCGGCGGAACCGGCCTGGTAGGCCGAACGCGCACTGCCGGCCGTCGAGGCAGTAGCCCGCGCACCGCTGCCGATGACGCTTGCGGCCGCCGGCGCCATGCGTGCTCCGGCGACAACCGCGGCGCCGACGCCGGTAGCCGCCGCACCCACGCCAATCGCGGCACCCGCTGCGCCCAGCGTTGCGCCTGCCATCGCGCCCGCACCGAGTTGCGGCGCACCGGACACCAGGCCCGTCGCAATGCCCGGCCCGAAGATGCCCAGCGCGAGCATGGCGAGCGAGGCCAGCATCACGACCAGCGCGTGGTCGATGGATGGCTCGGCGGGCGTGGGCGGAAACTGCGCAAAGAGGCCCGTGCCGATGCCGACGATGACCGCGAGCACCAGCACCTTGATGCCCGCCGACACCACGTTGCCAAGCACCTTTTCGGCGAGGAACGCGGTCTTATTCCAGAGTGCGAACGGCACCAGCACGAAGCCGGCAAGCGTGGTCAGCTTGAACTCGATCAGCGTGATGAAAAGCTGCACCGCCAGCACGAAGAAGCAGACGATGACCGTGAACCAGGCGAGGAACATCACGACGATGGGCGTGAGGTTGACGAACACCTCGGGGAACCCGGCCATCTGGCTGATCTGTTCGAGGATCGGCATACCGGCGTCGATGCCGGTTTTGGCGAGATGGCCCGGCTGCAGGAACGTCTCCATGCTCACGGTCGAGCCGGTGGCCGTCAGGCCCAGCCCCGCGAACGAGCGGAAGACGATGCCCGCCAGCCAGTTGAAGTTGCCGATGATGTAGGCAAAGGCGCCGACGTAGAGCACCTTGCGAATGAGCTTGGCCATCACGTCTTCGCCCTGGCCGGCGGCGTGTCCCAGCGCCCAGGTGAGACCAGCGAGCGTCATGTCGATCGCCACCAGCGTCGCGGTGAGAAACGCGACTTCGCCATGCAGCAGTCCAAAGCCGGAATCGATGTAGGTCGAGAAGACGTTGAGGAAATGGTCGATGATGGAAACGTCGTTCATGGCCGCGCCTCCGCCGAAACACTGGAACCCGCGCCGGAGCTGGGGCCGTCGAAGCTGGGCGGAATCGGCGGCAGTTCGTCCAGCGCGCGGTATTCGTCCGGCCCGGTCTTGCCCGACATGAAGCGCTGCAAGTCGGCCTGATCGACGCGCGCGCAGAACGCGGCATCGTGTTCGCCACGGCGGCACTGCGCGAGCAGCCGGTGCAATCGCGCCGGATCGGCGGCCAGTGCGCCGACCGACAGCGCCTGCGGCTTGTCGCACCCGGCCAGCAGGCAAACGACAGCGAAGCGAGCAGCAAATACGATAGGCGCGCGAGTCATGACCGCCTCCCTCAGTTGCCGTAGAAGTTCACGGACTGCGGCGTGTACGGCGTGCCGGTGCCGAGGAAGCGCTGCGTGATGACGCGCCCCTGTTCGACGGCGGCGGCCTGCCGCGCCAGTTCCAGCGCCGCCGCGCGGCCCTGCGTGAGCTGGAGCTGCTGCGACTCGCTGGTCTGCTTCGCCTGCAAGGCCAGCAGTTGGTTGGTCGCCTGCATGGCCTGCAAGGCGCCGGTGGCCGACTGGCTCTGGCCCACGAGGTCGGACATGACGCCTGCGTCGGCGGTGATGTTCTGCGACACCTGCGCCTGCATCTGCATCGTGGTCCGCAAGCCGTTGAGCGTGTTCTGCCAGCGCTGGTGCGCGTCCTGGTACATCTGGTCGCCGCTCACGGTCGCGGTGTACTGCTGCGGGTACAACTGCGCGAACTGCTGGTTCATGCCCTGCACCTGGAAGGCCAACCCCTGCGCCTGCGCGGTGAGTTGCTGGGTATTCGCCAGGTTTGTGCGCAACTGGCTCACCACGTTGAACGGCAGGTTCGCCAGGTTGCGCGACTGATTCATCAACGACTGCGCTTCGTTCTGGAGCTGCCGAATCTGGTTATTGATCTGCTCCAGGGTGCGCGCGGCGGTCATCGTGTTCTGCACGAGGTTGGTCGGGTCGATGACGACCCACTGCGCCTGGGCGGTGGAGGCGACGCCGAGCAACCCGGCGACAGCGAGGGCGAACGCGAGGGAGCGAAGGCGGATCGTCATGGCTAGTTCTCCAGTGGTGGGGAAGCGGGGAAGGACGCGGCCGATGGCGTCCGCCCTGGAAAGTCGGGCAGCAGGTCGGCCGCCCAGTCGAGGCCGCGATGGCGCAGCCAGGCGCCGGCAAAACCGGGCGTGCCGGTCTGCGCCAGCACGCGGTCAATGTCACGCTGATCCTGGGGTGTCGCGGCGCCCGCGAAGGCGAGCGCGACCGGCCCCAGGTCGAGGTCGAACAGGCGGTTGCCCGCACGGGATTGGTAGTAGTAGTCGCGCTTGGGCTGCGCGGTGGCGACGATCTCGATCTGGCGGCTGTTCAGCCCGAAGCCTTCGTAGATCGTGCGGATCTGCGGTTCGGTCGCCTGTGGGTTGGGCAGGAAGATGCGGCTGGCGCAACTCTCGATGATGGCCGGCGCAATGCTCGAATCCTTGATGTCCGCGAGCGACTGCGTAGCGAAAATGACGCTGACGTTTTTCTTGCGCAGTGTCTTGAGCCACTGCCGGATGCGCGCGGCGAACACCGGGTCATCGAGAAAGAGCCACGATTCGTCAAGGATCAAGAGCGTCGGCGCACCGTCGAACCGCTCGTCAAAACGTGCAAAGAGATACCCCAGCACGGCCAGCACCGCCGCCTTGCTGTGCATCAGTTCTTCCATCTCGAAGCACTGCACGTCGGCCGCACCGAGCCGGTCGTGGTCGGCATCGAGCAGCTTGCCGTGCGCGCCGCCGAGCACGTAGGGCGCGAGCGCCTGGCGCAGCGCGTTCGATTGCAACAGCACCGACAGGCCGGTGAGCGTGCGCTGTTCGACCGGCGCGCCGGCGAGACTGCCCAGCGCCGACCAGATGGCCACTTTCTCGTCGGGGCCGACAGTGACACCTTCGTGCAACAGCCGGCCTTCGACCCATTCGGCGGCCCAGGTGCGGTAGTTGTCTTGGTCGATGCGCGCGAGTGGCTGGAAGGCGATCGCGCCATCGGCGCCGAGGTCGTAGTATTCGCCGCCCAGGCCCAGCGCCGTCGCCCGCATCGAGCGGCCCATGTCGAACGCGAAGATACGCGAGCCGGGATAGCGGCGGAACTGCATCGCCAGCGTAGCGAGCAGCACCGACTTGCCCATGCCGGTCGGCCCGACGACGAGGGTATGGCCCACGTCGCCGATGTGCGTCACGAGCCGGAACGGCGTCGCGCCCTCGGTACGGGTGACGATCAAGGGCGGGCCGTCCAGGTGCGCGTTCTTCTCCGGCCCGGCCCAGACCGCCGACACCGGCATCAGGTGCGCGAGGTTCAGCGTCGAGACGATGGGCAGACGCACATTCGCATAGGCATTGCCCGGCACCGACGACAGCCACGCCTCCACCGCATTG
>DATMTG010000016.1:0-3933 GCA_035565075.1 Stenotrophobium sp. | reverse complement strand
GAAACGCTGGCCGCGCGGTCGCAGCAGCCAGCGGCAGCACCCGCACCGCGGGTCTTCGATATCGTCGTGCGCAACGGCCAGCGGGTTGCCGGTCCCGCCCGGATCGAAGTGCGCGAGGGTGACGATGTGGTGCTGCGCGTGACCTGCGACCACGACGACGAGCTGCACCTGCACGGCTACGACCTGCACCTGCCGTTGCGCGCCGGCATCCCGGGCGAATTGAAATTCAGGGCGGTGCACTCCGGCCACTTCGACTATGAACTGCACCACCTCGACCTGGAACTGGGCGCGCTGAACGTGCTGCCGCAGTGAGCCGGGCGGTCTTGCCCTGCCGCATGCCCGCCGCCGCGATGGCGGCGATGGCGGCCTTGCTGCCGGGCCTGGCGCAGGCGCATTCCTTCGGCCGCCAGTTCAACCTGCCGGTGCCCTTGTGGCTGTACGTCTACGGTGCGGCGGTGGCGCTGGCGCTGTCGTTCATCGTCGTCGCCTGGTTCGCCACCATGCCGGCGACGCAGAGACCGGCGGATGCGGCCCGCGACCTGGAGGACAGCCGCCTGCTGCGTGCGCTGCGCCGGGGACGGCTGCTGCCGCTGATGCAGGCGCTGAGCCTGATGGCGCTGCTGTTGTGCATCATCACCGGCTACCTCGGCGCAAACAATTCCTACACCAACATCAACATGACCCTGTTCTGGATCGTGTTCTGCCTGGGTTACGCCTACCTCACCGCGGTGATCGGCGATCTCTACGCCGCAATCAATCCCTGGCGAACTCTGGCGCGGCTGATCGATCGCGCGCTGCCCGGGTATGCGCAGGGACGGTTTGCCTACCCGGCACGGTGGGGATACTGGCCGGCGCTGCTGCTGTACATGACCTACATCGGGTTCGAGCTGTTCGGGTTCACCCGGCCGTTTTCGCTGGCGGTGATCCTGTCGGCCTATACCGGCCTCAACCTGCTGGCGGTGGCGGTTTTCGGCGAGACCGCGTGGTTCCGCCACGGCGAATTCTTCGGTGTGTTCCTGCGGCTGATCGCGAAAATGGCGCCGCTCGACTACCAGCCGGGCGCAGGCGGAGGGCGCGGCCGCCTGCGGTTGCGCCGGCCGTTCTCCGGGTTGCGGGAAGACCACGCGGAAAACTACAGCGAGTTGTGGTTCGTGCTGTTCATGCTGTCGTCCACCGCCTTCGATGGGCTGCACGACACGGTGTCGTGGATCCGCTGGTTCTGGATCGACTTCTACGGGCTGATCAAGCCGCTGGTGGGCGACAACCCGCTGATGGCGTATCCGAAAATGATTCCCTGGTTCCAGGGCTATCAGATGCTGTGCCTGATTGCCTCGCCGTTCATCTATGGCGGTGCCTATCTGCTATTCATCGGACTGGCGCGGGCGGTCACGCGCAGCGCCCTGACGGTCAGGGCGCTGGCGCTGCGTTTCACCTACACGCTGCTGCCGATCGCGCTGGTCTACAACATCACGCATTACTACACGCTGATCCTGAACCAGGGCACCAGGATCGTCAGCCTGGTCTCGGATCCGTTTGGACTGGGCTGGAACCTGTTCGGTACCGCCTGGTGGCTGCGTTCGCCGATCATCCCCAGTGCCGGCGTCGTCTGGGACACGCAGGTGCTGCTGATCGTGTTCGGGCACATCGTCAGCGTCTACATGGCGCACCTCGAGGCCCTGCGCGTGTTCCCGACGCGGCGCGGCGCCACGCTCAGCCAGCTGCCGATGCTGTTGCTGATGGTGCTGTACACCACCGTCGGCTTGTGGATATTGTCCGAACCGATCCGGTAAAAAGCCCGCGCAAGCGACGGCGCCTGCACAGCCAATGAGCCCACAGTTCCATCTCGCATCGAAATCCCCGCGCCGGCAGGAACTGCTGCGTCAATTGGGACTGTGCTTCGACGTGCGCGCGGCCGGCATCGTCGAGCAGCCGCAGCCGGGCGAAACGGCCGGGCAGTACGCGCGGCGCATGGCGCTGGAAAAAGCGCAGGCCGCGCAACGCGAATATTCCGGCGCGTTGCCGTTCCTGGGTGCGGATACCGACGTCGTGATCGACGGCCGCATTCTCGGCAAACCGGCCAATCGCGAAGATGCGCTGGCGATGCTGGCGGCATTGTCTGGACGCACGCACGAGGTCTACTCGGCGGTGGCGGTGGTGCAGGGCGCGCGCAGCGAGTGCGCGCTGTCGGTGACGCAGGTGAGTTTTGCCGCCATCGGCGACGATCAAGCCGCGCGCTACTGGGCCAGCGGCGAACCGGCGGACAAGGCCGGCGCCTACGGCATCCAGGGACTGGGTGCGCAGTTCGTGAAAGAAATCCGCGGCAGTTATAGTGGCGTCGTCGGCCTGCCGCTGTACGAGACGCTGGCGCTGCTGCGGAAATTCGGCATACAACCTTTCTAAGCCTTTTAAGTGCGCACCCAAAAACGATCACCATGAGCACGGAAATTCTGGTCAATATCGGTACGCAGGAAACCCGTGTCGCATTGGTGGAAGGCGCGGCGGCGCAGGAGGTCTACGTGCAGCGCGCCTCGCGGCACGGCCTCACCGGCAACATCTACAAGGGCACGGTGCAGCGCGTGCTGCCGGGCATGCAGGCGGCGTTCGTCGAGATCGGCCTGGAGCGCACCGGCTTCCTGCACGTCGCCGACATGGTCTGCAAGAGCGCCGTCAACGGCGTCGATACACCGGTGCCGGCGATCGCGCAGATGCTGCACGAAGGCCAGACCGTGCTGGTGCAGATCCTCAAGGACCCGCTCGGCAGCAAGGGCGCGCGGCTGACGACGCTGCTGTCGGTGCCGTCGCGCTACCTGGTGCTGCTGCCGTTCGAGAACACGGTGGGCGTGTCGGCGCGGATCGAGGACGAGGCCGAGCGTGCGCGACTCAAGGCATTGCTGACACAGCTGCAAGGCGAGCTGATGCCGCAGTTCGGCGTCATCGCGCGCACCGCCGCCGACGGCGCCGATGCCGCGGCGCTGGCGACCGATCTGAAATTCCTGATGCGCCTGTGGACGGCGGTCAGCGAGCAGGCGCGCAGTGCCGCGCCCGGCAAGCTGGTGCACGGCGACCTGCCGCTGTCGATGCGCATCCTGCGCGACCTGATGGGCACCGATGTCGAGCGCGTGCGCATCGACAGCGCCGAGGAGTTCCGCCGCGTGCGCCAGTTCGCGCAGGTGTTCGTGCCGACCGCGGCGCCGCGCATCGAGGTCTACGAAGGCGCCGCGCCGATCTTCGACCTGTACGGCGTCGAGGATGACATCGCACGCGCGCTCGAGCATCGCGTCGAACTCAAATCAGGCGGTCACCTGGTGATCGACCAGACCGAGGCGATGACCACGGTGGACGTCAACACCGGCGCCTTCATCGGGCACCGCAATCTCGAAGAGACCGTGCTGAAGACCAACCTCGAGGCGGCGCAGTCAATCGCGCGGCAGCTGCGCCTGCGCAATCTCGGCGGCATCATCATCATCGACTTCATCGACATGCAGGGCGAGGATCACCGCGCGCAGGTGCTGCGGGCGCTGGAGCGCTCGCTGGCGGCGGACCCGGCGCGCACGCGGTTTTATCCGTTCACCGAACTGGGACTGGTGCAGCTGACGCGCAAGCGCACGCGCGAATCGCTCGGCCACATCCTGTGCGAGCCGTGCCCGGCCTGCAGCGGCCGCGGCACGGTGAAATCGGTGGAGACGGTGTGCCACGAGATCGCGCGCGAAGTGCAGCGCGCCGCGCGCCAGTTCGAGGCGCAGGGATTCCTGGTGCTGGCCGCGCCGCACGTGATCGCGCGCTTCACCGAGGGCCAGTCGCTGGGCCTGGCGGAGCTGGAATCGCAATTGCGCCGCCCGATCCGCCTGCAGGCGGATACCTCCTACGGCCAGGAGAGTTTCGATGTCGTGCCGATGTGAGTTGCCGTCGTCGCCGGACTTTTCTGCGCCACCC
>DATMTG010000015.1:0-4013 GCA_035565075.1 Stenotrophobium sp. | reverse complement strand
ACCGCACGGTCACGCGCCAGGCGACGCCGGTCGACCTGTCGCTGCAGGACATCGCCGCGTTCGACGCCACGCACGCCGTGGCGGTGGGCAACGACAACGTCATCCTCTTCACGGCAGACGGCGGCAAGCACTGGGCCAGGGCCGCGAACGTGCCGCGCTCGCCAGTCGCCAACAAGCTTAACCGCGTGCGCACCGGCGCCGACGGCGTGGCGGTCGCCGTCGGCGAGATGGGTGCGCTGCTGCGCTCGCAGGACTACGGCAAGACCTGGGAGCGCCTGCGCGAGGAAGAAGACGTGGCCTGGAACGACGTCGCCATCCTGGACGGCGGCGCGTACGTGGTGGTGGGCGAGTTCGGCAAGATCCTGCGCAGCGGCGACGGCGGCAAGACCTGGGAAAAGGAGCAGGCGCCGGTCGAGGGCTCGCTGATGGCCACCGCGTTCCGCGATGCGGCCAACGGCGTCGCCGTCGGGCTCGACGGTGTCGTGCTGACCAGCGGCGATGGTGGCCGCACCTGGACCCGTGTCGACGTACCCGCGCATGACCACTTGCTGGACGTGTTGTGGAACGCCGACAAGAACGAATGGTTCGCGGTCGGCGCGCTGGGCCGCTGGGTCAGCGGCAAGCAAGGCGCCGACGGCACGCAATGGCAGACCGGCGTGCTGGGCGAGCACACCCTGTCCTGGCATACCCGCGTCCTGGCGGCAGGTGCCGCTTACTGGCTGGCCGGCGCCGACGTCGGCAGCTGGAATGGCCGGCAATGGACGCCGCTCGCCCCGCATTGAACCTCCAGCCCCATTTTTCGAGACTCCCATGATTGAACGCATCGCGCATTTCTGCATCCGCCGGCGCAAACCGGTCGTCGGCCTGCTGCTGGCCTGTACCCTTATCCTGAGCTGGTTCGCCCTGCACATCCAGGTGCGGACGGTGTTCGAGGACATGCTGCCCTCGAAGCACGAGTACGTGAAGACCCACGAGAAATTCAAGGACACCTTCGGCGGCTCGAACATGGTCACCATCATGCTCGAAGTCGACCAGGGCGACATTTTCCGCAAGTCCGTGCTCGAGAAAGTGCGCGACCTGACCCAGGGCATGCGCGAAGTGTCCGCGGTCAACCAGTTCCAGATCACGTCGCTGGCTTCCAAGAAGCTCAAGGAAGTGCATGCCTCGACCAGCGGCATCGAAAGCGCGCCCCTGATGTGGCCGGACGTGCCGGCCACGCCGGAAAAGATGGCGGAGTTGAAATCGGCGGTGCTGCGCAATCCGCTGGTGTACGGCCCGTACGTGTCGAAGGATTTGCAGGCGACCTTGATCACGGTGGATTTCATCGACCAGAAAGTCGATTACGCCACGGTCTTCAAGGAGATCGATGCGCAGATCAGGAAGGTCGACGACGGCTCGGTGAAGATCCGCGTGGTGGGCGAACCGATCCTGTTCGGTTGGGTGAACCACTACCTGCCCGAGACCCTGCACCTGGTGTTCTACGCGCTGGGCGTCACCCTGGCCATGCTGTTCGTGCTGTTGCGCACCTGGCGCGGCGTCGTGCTGCCCTTGCTGGCCGGCCTCGTCTCGGCGATCTGGGCGCTGGGCATTTGCGAGATCCTCGGCATCAATTTCGAGCCGCTGGTGATCGTGGTGGCGATGCTCATCACCTCGCGTGCCGTGTCGCACTCGGTACAGATCGTCAATCGCTTCGATGACGAGCTGGAGGCGCAGCCGCTGCTGGGCGACGCCGACCTGTCCCGCACCGCGGCGCGCGTCGCGCTGGCCGACCTGTTCCGCCCCGGCATGCTGGGCGTGATCGCCGACGCCGCGTGCATGGCCGTCGTGGCCATGAGCCCGATCCCGATGCTGCAAAAGCTCACGGTGCTGTCGGTGGTCTGGGTCTCCACGCTGACCGTCAGCGCCGTGATCCTCACGCCGGTGCTGCTGTCCTGCATCCGCAAGCCGCGCGGCCACGCGCATCCGCTCGACCTGCAGCCGGTATTGCGCAAGGTGCTGGACTGCGCCGTCGGCATCACCCTGTCCCGCGCACGCTATGCGGTGCTCGGCGTGAGCCTGCTGGTGGTCGTCGGCGCCGGCGTGTATGCGCTGAACCTGAAGATCGGCGATGCCAACCCCGGCTCGCCGATCCTGTGGCCGACGGCGAAGTACAACCAGGATTCCAAGGCCATCAATGCGCGCTTCGAGGGCGTCGATCGCCTGTTCGTGGTGATCGGCGACGACGACAGGCCGGGCGTGGTCAAGAGCAACGAGGTCCTGCAATCGATGGACCGCTTCCAGCGTTTCATGGAAGTGCAGCCGGAGATCGGCGGCTCGCTGTCGATCGCGGACGTGATCCCCCAGCTCAACGCGACGCTGCACGAGGGCAATCCGCATTACCGCGAAATGTCGGACAACGCGGCCATCAACGGCAGCCTGATGGCGATGCTGGAATCGGTCTCCGAACCGGGCGACATGGACCGCTTCGTCGACAAGCAGTCCGCCAATGCGTCGGTCACGCTGATGTTCCGCGACCGCCGCGGCGAAACCATCCGCACCGCCGTGGCACGGATCAAGGAATTCATCGCGGCCAACCCGCTCAAGGAAGGCCACTGGCAACTGGCGGGCGGCGTCGTCGGCGTGATGGCGGCGATCAACGAGATCATCCTCTCCAGCCAGATCGAAGCCATCGCGCTGGCGCTGCTGGTGCTGGCGGTGCTGTGCACCATCGTCTATCGCTCGACGATCGCCGGGATGCTGTTCATGGTGCCGGTCATCATTTCCAACATGCTGACCTTCGCCTTCATGGTCTGGAAAGGCATCGGCATGAACATCAACACCGTGCCGGTGGCCGCGCTCGGCATCGGCCTCGGCGTCGACTACGCGTTCTACATCGCCGACCGCATCAAGGAAGAGATCGCCATCGGCAGCTCGCCCGAGCACGCCGTCAGCCAGGCGCTGCACTCGGCCGGCATGGGCGTCATCGTCACGGCCAGCGTGCTGATCCTGAGCACGCTGTTGTGGTGGGTGTCGTCGCTGCGCTTCCAGGCCGAGATGGGCCTGCTGATGGCCATCTGGCTCTCGGTGTCGGCCATGTCGGCGCTGTTCGTGATGCCTTCGCTGATTTATGTGTGCCGTCCCAGGTTCATCTTCGGTGCGCAAGGCGGCGAGGCCAAGGTGCCGCTGCCGCAAGCCGCTTGATCGCTGCATACAACAACAACGTGATTCCAATTCTTTTCCATGCTTCTTCCGAGGGAGACAAAATGAAGCAACGCAAGACCACCCCGACGCGACGCCGCCGCCTGTGCCGCGCGCTGATCCCCACCGCAGTGATGGTGGCCGCCAGCCCGCTGGTGCTGGCCGACGACAATGGCGGCGAAGACCGCTTCCACCTCGACGGCTACCTGCGCGAGGAAGTGTCCGTCAATGCCAAGAACTGGCAGGACACGCCCAACTACAACGACCAGGGCAAGGTCTCGATGGCGCGTACGACCCTGCGCCTGAACCTGGACTTCAAGGTGAGCGACGCCGTCACCGTCGTCGCCAAGGGCCGCGCCGCCCGCGAGATCGACACCCCGTTCCTGAAGCATCTGCAAAGCCTGGGCGGCAACAGCTACCGGGGCAAGAACCTGACGGACCTGTACAACGACGTCGACCTGCGCGAATGGTATGCCGACATCAAGGCAAGCGACCGCGTCAAGTTCCGCATCGGCAAGCAGCAGATCGTCTGGGGCGAAACCGACTTCTTCGTTGCCAACGACCTCGCGCAAGGCTATGACGATGTCTGGCGCAGCTTCCTGGAGCCGGCCAACGAAGAGCTGCGCAAGGGCAACATAATTCTCAAGACCAATATCGACGTTCCCGAAGCGAACGGCGGCATCGAGGCCTTCCTGCGTCCGGGCTGGGACCGCAAGCGGGATATCGGCACCGAGATCGACGTGTACGGCGGCCGCTGGTCCAGCCAGCCCTATGCCGGCGTCGACTTCCGGAACATCGACCCCTATGCCTGGCACAACACGAAGGCCGACATCGAC
>DATMTG010000014.1:0-2734 GCA_035565075.1 Stenotrophobium sp. | reverse complement strand
TCGGGATTGGTCTTGATGGACAGCGAGGGGCAGCCATTCAACCGGATGCAGGAATGGTCCCCGGTACAGGTGTCGGCATCGACGCCGAAGCGCTCGCGCACCACGCGTTTGCCCGCGGCCACCGCCTTGCGCACCAGCGGCTTTTCGCGGCGCTGCTTGTTGAGCATGCATTCCGACTGTGCGATCAGCACCTTGGGGCCTTTTTCGCCAGTTGTCAGCGCCTCTTTCAACGCGTCGCGCATGCCGGTCACGTCGTAGGTGCGGCGCATGGTCTTTACCCATTTGACGCCGACGCCGCGCACCGCCTGCTCGATGGCGTGGCCGGTGCTGCGCGTCGGGTTCAGCGCCGTCGATGACATGATGTCCTGTCCGCCGGTGGCCGAGGTATAGCTGTTGTCGACGACGATGGTCAGGTTGTCGCTGCGGTTAAACACTGCATTGGCGACGCCGCTGGTCAGTCCGTTGTGCCAAAAACCGCCGTCGCCCATCACGCTGATGGCACGTTTGCCGTCCGGCGCGTTGAGCGCCGACGCGCCGGCGCCACCCAAACCGTAGCCCATGGTTGTGTTGCCGAGGCTGAACGGCGGCAGGATGGAGAACAGGTGACAGCCGATATCGGCGCTGATGTGATGCGAGCCCAGTTCGCGCTCGACCAGCTTCATCGCGCTGAAGATCGGCCGCTCCGGGCAGCCAGTGCAAAAGCCCGGCGGGCGCGCATTAACGCTGTCGGCCAGCGGCGCCAGTGCCGGCATCTTCGGCTCGGGTGCGGGGCGGCCCGGCGCGGCTACCGGTGCCACCACCGGCGCGACGCGCCCGTAGCGCTCGAGAAAGGCGCGGGCGCCCTTGAGCAGTTCGTTCGCGGTGTATTCGCCGGCCATCGGCAGTATGTCCTTGCCGTGCAGCGTGGTGCTGGAGCCGCCTTGGCGCAGAATGGTCGCGATGTTCTGCTCGATGAAATTCGGCTGCCCCTCCTCGACCATCAGCACGGCGCGCTTGCCGGCGCAAAAGCGTAGCACCTCGCTGTCGATGACGGGGTAGGCGACGTTCATCACGTACAGTGGGATTCTGGAATTACCGTAGACGTCGGCCACGCCCAGCCGCTCGAGTGCGCGCAGCAGCGTGTTGTAGCTGCCGCCTTGCACCACGATACCGATATCGTCTGCGCCCTCGGCAAAAAACTCATTCAGCCCGCGCTCCTCGATGAAGCGCACCGCGGCGGGCCAGCGCTCGTTCACCTTCTCGTGCTCGTGTAGGAAGCTCGCCGGCGGCAGCACGATGCGGTTCACGTCGCGCCGCGGTGTCTCGAGCGCATCGCGCACGGTGAATGCCGAGCGGCGGTTGTCGGCGGCGATGAACTCTCCGTGCACATGGCAGGCGCGGATGCGCAGTTGCAGCATCACCGGTGTGTAGCTCGCCTCCGACAGCTCAAAGGCCTGCTTCACCGCGTCGACGATACAGGGCAGGTTGGGCCGCGGATCAAGCAGCCAGATCTGCGACTTCATCGCGAACGCATGGCTGCGCTCCTGCATGATGGACGAGCCCTCGCCGTAGTCCTCGCCAACGACGATCAGCGCCCCCCCGGTGACACCGCCGGAAGCCAGGTTGGCCAGCGCGTCGGAGGCCACGTTGGTGCCGACGGTCGACTTGAAGGTCGCCGCGCCGCGCAATGGGTAGTTCACGGAGGCGGCGAGCGTCGCCGCGGCGGTCGCCTCGCTCGCGCTGTTCTCGAAGCGGATGCCATGTTCGGCCAGGATGTCCTGCGCGTCGGCCAGTACATCCATCAGGTGCGAGATCGGCGCACCCTGGTAGCCCGCCACATAGGCCACGCCGGATTCGAGCAACGCTTTGGTCACGGCCAGAATGCCCTCGCCGCGGAACACCTCGCCGGCGCCCAGCCTGAGTTTCTTGACTTCCTCGACAAACGAACGTTCAGCCATCGTGATCCCCAAGAGGCGCAGCAGGCGCAATCAACAGCTAGTCGCAGTAAAAACTAGTTTATGATTAAATATATGATAAATCATGTTTTCATGATCTAGGGGGAAACCCTCATCAATGCACAATAAGGACATGCAGACCTCACGTACCGACTCGGCCCGTTTTGTCGACGACTATCTGCCGGCGCTGCTGGCGCAGGCAAGCCGGCTGATCTCCGGTGAGTTCCACCTTGTCGTCAACGCCAACGGCTTCACTGTGTCCGAATGGCGGGTGCTCGCCGCGCTGGCCGGAAACGAACCGATGAGCATCGGGCGTATTGCACAGATCACGACCATCAAGCAGTCGACGGTGAGCCGCCTGCTCGATCGCATGGAGGCCGCAGGACATGTGGAGCGGCTGGACAAGGATGGCGACCGGCGCATCACCCTGGTAGCGATCACGCCGGCTGGCAGCCGCACGGTGTCGCGCCTGATTCCGCTGGCACGCGAGCACGAGCAGCGTGTGCTCGAACCCTTTGGCCTGCAGCGTGCCGAGGAACTCAAGTCGACCCTGCGCAGCATCATCGAGCTGCACGAAACACCGGTCCTGGACACCTGAGCGTCGACTGCGCGTCAGGCCGACGGGACGAGTATCGCCCGCCCGCGATGGGCGCGTTGGATGATCCAGGCCAGTGCCGCGGCAGCCTCGTGCAATGGAAAGCGCGTGACCTCCAGGCGCAGCCGGCCATCGCCCAGGCGTTCTAGCAGCTCGGGAACCGCCGCCCGGCCGGCCGCTTCGCGCCGCAGCATGTTCAGCGGCA
>DATMTG010000013.1:0-6032 GCA_035565075.1 Stenotrophobium sp. | reverse complement strand
AGGGTCAGTAAAACAGCGAACGATACACCTCGTAGACATCGACGCGCCCATCCTCGAAATAATCCGTCGCCGGGAAGATGAACGTGCGGCTGGCACGGTCGTAAGTCAGTGTTGTGGGCGCTTGCGCATTATTGGGGTCGTAGACCGAGAACACGATGGTCGCGGGATGCTCGGCCGCCGCGTAGAGCAGCACGGCATGGTTGATCGTGATGTGCGGGAAGCGGACCAGGTGCACGATCGGCGGCCAGTCCGCGCGGATTTCCTGCAGCAGCTGTTGCGCGGTGTCGTGCTGGCTGTCACGGCTGAACGGAAAAATCATGCGCCAGTTGCCGATCTGCAGGTAGCTGTCGATCGCGCCGCCGGCCTCCTGCTTGAGCAGCTCGGCCCAGTCGGCGCTGAAATCGCGCAGATCGGCGTAGCCCGGGATCCGGACGGGAGCGGCGTCCGGCGTGGTGTCGCGCACGCTGCGCTTGAGAACCTCCCGGACCAGCTTGCGGTAGGTGGCCCGATCCGCCTGCGCCAGCCGGGGGTCGAAGCGCGCATGCAGGAAAAACTGCCGCGCCGTGCGCACCAGCACGAAACAGCGGTGGATGTAATCGGGTTCTGGCTCGACGCTGGTGTAGTCGGTCTTGCCGGTCGCGGGATTGCGCCGGTAGATCCAGTCGAGCTGGTTGGAAAAAGCCAGGGTGTCCTGCGCAAACACGAAAGGCCGGCTGTCGTGGGCGATGCGGACCGGCACCGGTGCGCAGCCCGACAGAAGCAGGATCAGGGCTGCCAGCAGCCCGCGGCGGCCGATGCGCTCTCGTGGAAGTCCCCGCAATTCTGATTCCGGTTGTCGTGGCAGCGGGCGTTCAGGTCACCACGCTGGGAGCTTTGCGGCCGGTGATCTCGCCGATGCGGGTGATCTTCTCGGCGACATTGACCAGCGGCGCCAGCGCATCGCTGGTTTTCCAGTTCAGCGAGGATTCGTTGTGCTCGTAGCGTTCGAGATACAGGCGCAGGGTTGCGCCCTTGGTGCCGGTGCCCGAGAGCCGCAGGATGATGCGCGCGTCGTCGCCGAACACCACGCGCAGCCCCTGGTTGACGGCGAGGCTGCCATCGACCGGATCCTGGTAGGAAAACTCGTCGGCCTGCGTGACCGTCCAGTCAACGAACTTCTGGCCCTTGATGGCGCTCAGCGCACCGGACAACTCCTGCATGACCTGCGTGGCGACCGGTCCGGAGAGGTCATCGTAATCGTGGCGCGCGTAGTAGTGCCGGCCGTAGTGTTTCCAGTGTTGCTGCGCCAGTTCCTTGACCGACAGGCCAGTGGACGCCAGCACATTGATCCATGCCAGCACCGCCCAGAGTCCGTCTTTTTCGCGGACGTGGGTGGAGCCGGTGCCGAAGCTTTCCTCGCCGCACAGCGTGATGCGGCCGGCATCGAGCAGGTTGCAGAAGAATTTCCAGCCGGTGGGCGTTTCATGGCATTCGACGGCGCGCGCCCTGGCCACCTTGTCGACCGCACGGCAGGTCGGCATCGAGCGCGCGAAGCCGGCAAGTCCCCTGCGATAACCCGGCAGACGGTCGATGTTTGCCGCGAGCATCGCCAGCGAATCGCCCGGCGAGATGAAGATGCCGCGGCCGAGAATCATGTTGCGGTCGCCGTCGCCATCGGATGCGGCGCCAAAGTCCGGGGCGTTTGCGCCGAACATGATGTCGACCAGCGGCTTGGCGTAAATCAGGTTCGGATCGGGATGCCCGCCGCCGAAATCCTCCAGCGGACTGACATTGACCACCGAGTTCAAGGGTGCGCCCAGCATGTCGATGAAGATGCGCTGTGCGTAGGGGCCGGTGACCGCGTGCATGGCATTGAACCGCAGGCTGTGGCCCTTGCGCAGCCAGTCGCGGATCAGGTCGAAGTCGAACAGCGACTGCATCAGCTGCGCGTAATCGTCGACGCAGTCCACCACCTCGATTTCCAGCGGGCCGAGCAGCTGCAGGCCGCGACGGTCAAGGTCGACGTAGTTGCCGTCGATGATGTGGTAGCGGGTCAGTACCTTGCTGTGCGCGTAGATGCGGTCGGTGAGGCCTTCGCCGGCCTGGCCACCGTTGGCGACATTGAACTTGATACCGAAATCGCCGTCCGGCCCGGCAGGGTTGTGGCTGGCGGTGAAGATGAAGCCGCCGGCGGCCTGATACTTGCGGATCAGGTGCGATGCCGCGGGCGTCGACAGCAGGCCGCCCTGGCCGACGATGACGCGCTTGACGCCGTTGGCGGCGGCCATGGCGATGGCGGTCTGGATCGCGGCGCGGTTGTGGTAGCGGCCATCGCCGCCGAGGACCAGCTGCTTGCCGCGCAGTTCCGGCACGCAGTCGAACACCGACTGCAGGAAATTTTCGAGATAGTGGGGCTGCTGGAACACCGCGACCCGTTTGCGCAATCCCGCGGTGCCGGATTTCTGGTCGAGGTAGGGTTTGGTGATGACTTCTCTGGATGGCATGGGCATGTTCATTGTTGGCTCACCTTCTTCTATCTTATAGTCGGGCCATGCAAACCATGAGCCCTGGCTATCTCTGTCCGTGCTGCGGCAAACCGCGCCGCATTTCGCACCTGATGGAGATTTATGAAAACAATTTCCGCCTCCTGCAACGTCTACTGCCGGAGCTGGATCTGCCGTTCGACCGCGCAGTCTCGCCCAGTGAGTCCGAGCCGCCGCTGCATCTCGAAGTGCTGGCCCGCGATCGCTATACCCTGACGCTGAAACTGACCTACGAATTCATAGACGGACAGGGCCTCCGTCGCCAACCCGATCTATGGATCAGAGTGTATCGCGATGCGGGCGTAGTGGAAGCCCTGGATTGCAGCCATCGTCCACCCTGGCTGGCGGAGGACGATGCCGACCCGCAGGCCGGGGCATTTCTCGACAGCCAGTGGCGGCGCAACGTGCTGCTGGGCAAGTGGCTGGATTACCTGGTTGATCGTGGTCATGGATTCAGCCTGGCCAGCCGTCCGCGCCTGGCAGTGCCCGCATGAGCGAACCGGGCTGGAGGCACAGGCTGAAGACTGTCGCGTGGATCCTGCTGGCGCTGGCATGGTTGCCCGCAAACGCGCCGGCCAAGGCGGACTACGACCCCGCGGCGGTGCTCAAGACCGGGGTGCAGCCGGGCGGCATCGCCCCGGAAGCGGCCGGTTTCGTCCTGCAGGGCCCCAAGGGCATCAAGCTCAGCCAGATGCACGGCAAGGTCGTGGTGGTGGATTTCTGGGCATCCTGGTGTGCGCCGTGCCAGCAGTCGATCCCGGAACTCAATGCCTTGCGCGAGTCGCTGGTCAAGGAAGGCTACGGCGACCGCTTCGAGGTGCTCGGCGTCAGCCTCGACCAGGAAGTCGAGCAGGCCCGGCGTTTCCTGAAACGCACGCCGGTGAGCTATCCCATGGTCGATGACATGCTCGGCATTTCCACGCAGTCCTACGGCGTCTGGCGCCTGCCGGCGACGTATCTGGTCGACCAGACCGGCCACGTGCAGTTCATCTGGTTCGGCTTCGGCAAGACTTTCATCAACGATCTGCACAACCGCATCGTCGTCCTGCTGAACCGGCCCGAGGCTGCGCAATTCAAGTTGCGCGAGCCTGTATCCCGTTAGCATCACCCCTTCCATGGAGACGCACATGCTGTATACGCTGGATCAACGCCGCCCGGACCTGGGCGAGGGCAGCTGGGTCGCCAACAACGCGACGCTGATCGGTTCGGTCACGCTGCTGCGCAACGCCAGCGTCTGGTACAACTGCGTCCTGCGCGGCGACAACGACGACCTGATCGTTGGCGAAAACAGCAACATCCAGGACGGCTCGGTGCTGCACACCGACGCCGGCATCAAGCTCAAGGTCGGACGCGACTGCACGATCGGGCACATGGTGATGCTGCATGGCTGCGAGATCGGCGACAACACGCTGATCGGCATCAAGAGCGTGATCCTCAATCGCGCGCGCATCGGCAGGAACTGCATCGTCGGCGCCAACTCGCTGGTGACCGAAGGCAAGGTTTTTCCGGACAACAGCATGATCCTCGGCGCGCCCGCCAAGGTCGTGCGTGAGCTGACGCCGCAGGAAGTCCAGATCAACACGCTGATGGCCCGGTATTACGTCGACAATGCCCGGCGTTACCGCGAAAAATTACAGGCCATGCAGGCGCCGGGTTAACGGACGCTGATAAAGGCCGGACCGTCGTCGCTGCCGCGCAGGATCTCGACATCGACGCCGTAGGCGTGCTTGAGATGCGCCTGGGTCAGTACCGCCGCCGCCGGGCCTTGCGCAAGGACCTCGCCGCAGCACAGCAGCGTGACCTCATCGGCGTAGCGCAGCGCCAGGTTGGGATCGTGCAGGATCGCCAGCACGCCGACGTCCTGTGCGGAGAATTTTCGAGCCAGTCGCAGGCAGGCATGCTGATGCGCGAGATCCTGGCTGGCGGTAGGCTCATCGAGCAGCAGGTAGCGTCCGCCGGGCAGGGTGGGTTCCCAGATTTGGGCCAGCACCCGCGCCAGTTGCACGCGTGAACGCTCGCCGCCCGAAAGGCTTGGGTAAGCCCGCCGCGCCAGATGCGCCGCGTCGGCTTCCTGCAGGGCGGCCCGCGCGATGTCTGATTCCTGTGCGGCCCCATGTCGTTTGCAGGACAGCCGGCCCAGTTCCACGACCTGCTGTACGGTAAAAGCGAAGCGCAGACTTTCGGATTGCGGCAGCACCGCACGCTGCTGGGCGCGCTCACGCAGGCTCCAGTCGCGCAGGTCGCGTCCGTTGAGCGTGACGTTGCCCGCGCCAGGCACAAGGTCGCCCGCGAGCAGTTTCAGCAGCGTGGATTTGCCGGCGCCGTTGGGCCCGATGATGGCGTGCAGGCGGCCGGGTTCCAGCTGCAATGAAACATCCTGCAGCAGGCGGACGCCTTCGATGCGATATGAAAGATTGTGCGCCGCCAGCATCACGACAACTCGGCGCTGTTGCGGTAGCGCAGCATCAGCAGCAGGAAGAACGGACCGCCGGTCAGCGCCGTGAGGATGCCGATGGGCAGTTCCACGGGCGCGATCGCCGTGCGCGCGATGGTATCGGCGACGACCAGCAGGATCGCGCCGAGCAGCGCCGAAGCCGGCAACAGCAGGCGATGATCGGGACCGGTTTTCAGGCGAACCAGGTGCGGCACCACCAGGCCGACGAAGCCGATGATGCCGGTCAGCGCGACGCTGGCGCTGACCGCCAGTACGACCAGCACCAGCACGCGCCGCTGCAACCGTGGCACGTCCACGCCCAGATGCCCGGCCTCGGCTTCGCCCAGCAGCAGGGCATTGAGTGCGCCGGCTTCGCGCGGCAGCCACAGGACCGGCAGCAGCATCAGCGGCGCGGCCCACAGGATTTCGCTCCAGCCGGATTTTCCCAGCGAGCCATACATCCAGAACATCAGCGAGCGCAGTGCGGTGGAGTCGGCCATGTGGATCAGCAGGCCGATGCCGGCGCCGGCTACCGCGTTGATCGCCATGCCCGCCAGCAGCATGGTGCTGGGGCGGGTGACGCCTTCGTGCCGCGACAGGCGCATCACCAGCCAGGCAGCGAGGATGCCGCCGGCGAAACCCGCGAGCGGCAGCTCGAACTGCGCGGAAAGCGATTGCATCCAGCCCAGCGAGTCACCCAGCACGATCGCCGCCACTGCGGCCAATGCCGCGCCGGCGGAAACGCCGACGATGCTGGGATCCGCCAGCGGGTTGCGGAACAGGGCCTGCATCGCGCTGCCGGTCTGCGCCAGCGCCGCACCTACCATCAGCGCCAGCACGACCCGCGGCAGGCGCAGCTGCAGGATGGCGACATCCACCGGCGACGGGCCCTGCTGGCCCGGGATCAGCGCGGCCCAGACCTGCGCGGGCGAAATAGGCGTCGGGCCGATGCCGAGCGCGCACACGGCCACCGCGAGGGTCAACAACGCCAGCACGAATAGAAAGCGCAGTCGGAAGGGACGGTAAGCGGTCATTTTTCGTGTCGAATTGGCATACCCGCTCCCGGAGCCGGGCAC
>DATMTG010000012.1:0-6375 GCA_035565075.1 Stenotrophobium sp. | reverse complement strand
CGGGGGTTGGTCTGCGCGTCGTTGTCGATGTCGAGACGTACCGCGTTGCAGCGGAAGCGTACGACCTGCCCGGTCTGCTTCATCACCGGACGCCCGGGGCTGATGACGCCGTCGCCGACCAGCAGGATGCGCTCCTGCATCAGCCGCACCTCGCTGCCTTCCGCGGTCAGGACGTAGGTGCCGTTACGGCTTTCGTCGACGTAAAAATACTTTTCATTGACGAATTCGATCCTGCCGTGCACGCGCGACACGTCTTCGCCGGCCAGCACCACGCCGCAGGTCTTGCTGCGGCCGATGCTGATCGGGCACTCGGTCTGGTGAATGACGCGCACATTCTCCCCGACCTTCAGGATCAGCTCCGAGAACAGGCCGACGCCGGCGCCCGATTGCGGCGATGCCGCGCGCGTCATGTCCTCCTGCTCGGTCAGGTCGCCGCCGGGCGTAAGCGTGTACAAGGCGGTTTTGACGCCGTTACGGCCGACCAGCGGACGCGGCGCCGGGTAGGGGGTCTTGCTCAGCTGGCCGAGGAAACTCTGCAGGGCGACGATGCTGTCCTGCGGCACGCCGTTGAGGTGCACGGAGATCTTCAGCGCGATTTCGGCCCAGCGGTCGCGGTCATGGGTGCCGGACGGTGCCGGCGCCATCAGGGTGCGGCTGGTCAGTTCGCTGGCTTCCTGCGCGGCTTCGCGCAACCGGATGATGGTGGTGCGGATGTCGCGGGCGCATTCGAGCGCGTCGTCGGCCCGCGGGAACGTCGAGACCAGCCGCCGGCTCAGCGATTCGATGACGCCGCCGCCGTGGCGGTCGACGATGCTGTGGATGCTGTGCCGCTGCATCAGCGTCAGCGGCTGATCGAGCGTGGTGCCGCCGCGGCGTGCGCTGAAATCGGTGTAGAGCAGCGACTCAGTGGATGACTGGGGGGGCAGGTCGGATGTCATGGCTGGCCTCGATGAAAAGCGGTCCACGGTGTTAACGGCCGCAGGTGGTGTTTTCTGATGCCGGCGGGCATCGGTTCATTCCACGTCATAACGCATCACCTCGCCGGTCTGGTGCAGCAGCGGTGCGCCGAGACTGATGATGCCGCGGCGCATCATCGGCAGCGATTCATTCTTGAGGAACACCTCGTTGGCGCCGTCAGCTGTGACGTAGGTGCCGTTGCTGCTCTGGTCCTGCAGCACGAATTTGCCGCGCCGGTATTCGATGCGGGCATGGACGCGCGAGGCGAAGGCGCTGGCGATCATCAGCATGCACAGGCTCTCGCGGCCGACGGTGATGGGGGTGTCTTCCGGCCTGAAGATGCGGTCCTGCTGGCGCACCGAGATCCGCAGCGATTTCGAGATGTCGATGGCGGCGTGCTGGCGGGTGGTGTCGGAACCGGGCATGCGCGTGATCTCGACGCCCGGTTCCCACAGGATCTCGATGATGCGGGTGGCCTGGCTCCTGCCGCGCAGGGTGTCGATGTCGAACGGCCGGCTGGCGCTGCGCTGTTCCTGCGTCAGCTGCGCCAGGGTCTCCTCGGAGGTCAGGATCTGGCCGTTGTGGGCCATCTGGGTCAGGCGTGCCGCGGTATTGACGGCGTCGCCGAAGATATCCCCGTTCTCGGCGATCACCGGGCCGGCGTGGAAGCCGACGTGCAGCTGGAACGGCGAGCGGATCGCATGATTGTCGAGCAGCATGGCGACCGCGGCGGCCGCGGCCCGGCTGGCGTCGGGGAAGCGCAACATCAGCTCGTCGCCGATGGTCTTGACGATTTCGCCCTGCTGCGCGCGGGCGGCCTTAGCGGCCAGGTCGAGGGCCGCGTCGACCAGTTTTTTTGCGGCTGCGTCGCCCAGCCGCTCGTACAGGGCGGTGCTGCCGGCGAGGTCCACGAATAAAATGGCGCAGAATTGGGAGCGATTCATCCTGGGTCGGCAAAATGCAGGAAGTCTTCGGTTTTCCGGATTATACGCACCCCCATCGCGGCGCCGACACCGCCGGGCAGACGGATCGGGACTTGCCGCGGATGCTAAGGTTGTGTCCCGGGCCGGCAGCACGCCGCCGGCCTGCGCCCCTATCGCGAGGATGACGCATGTTTCAGAAGCACTGCCCGGGTTGTTTCGAGAACAAGCAGGGCCTGGCGACCTGCCCGCAATGCGGCTACGACGAGTCGGCCGAGCGCTCGCCCCTGTTCCTGCCGCACGGCATCACCCTGGCGGACAGTTACCGGGTCGGACGGGTGCTGGGCAAGCCCGGCGGCTTTGGCGTGACTTACCTGGCCTGGGACATCCACCTGCAGAACCGCGTCGCCATCAAGGAGTACCTGCCGCGCGGCATCGCCGGCCGCAGCGCGGGCCACCTGGAGATCGCGGTCCACGATGCCGATCAGCAGGCCAATTTCAATTTCGGCATCGACCAGTTCCTGGCCGAGGCGCGCTTGCTGGCCAAGCTCGATCATCCGCACGTGGTCCGGGTGCGCAATTTCTTCCGCGCCTACGGCACCGCCTACCTGGTGATGGATTACTACGATGGCCGCAGCCTGGGCGAGTACCTGTCGCACCTGCAGCAGCCGGTCGAAGCGCGCGCCGCGGTGCTGATGATGGCCGAGATTCTCGACGGCCTGCAGTTCGTGCACGACCGCGGGGTGCTGCACCGCGACGTCAAGCCGCACAACATCTACCTGGCCAACAACGGCCGCGCCATCCTGCTCGATTTCGGCGCGGCGCGGCAGGCCGTGGGCGAGCAGGTCGAGAGCGTTTCGGTGGTGCTCAGCGAGGGCTACGCGCCGCTGGAGCAGTACCAGCGCAAGAGTCCGCAGGGGCCGTGGACCGACATCTACGGTGTCGCCGCCACGCTCTATCGCATGCTCATCGGCCGTGCGCCGCCGGCTGCACTGGACCGGCTCGGGGACGACGCGCTCGAGCGCGATTTCGGCCTGCCGGAATCACTGATGGCGGTCTTACGCAAGGGCCTGGCGGTGCATCCCGACCAGCGCTACGGCAGCGCCCGCGAATTCAAGCTGGCCCTGTTCCAGGCCCAGGACCTGGGCGAGATGACCGAGCCGGTGACCAAGGCTTTTGCGCCGGCGGTGGAGCCGGTGTCGTGGACACGCACGCCGATGACCCAGGCCGCGGCTGCGGACAGCGAGGCGCCCACTGCCGAAATCCAGCCGGCAGCGCCGACACCGACGCCGTCGACGGCGATGCGGCGCGAGGCCTGGCTGGTCGCCGCGGCCATCCTCCTCGGCGCGCTGATCATCAGCCTGCCGCTGTGGCTGCGCGGTTAGCCCGAGCGTAGCGCGTCGACGATCGGCAGCCGCGACGCGCGGATCGCCGGGAACAGTCCGCCGATGGCGCCGATGATGCAGGCCCAGAGGATGCCTTTCCACAGCAGGTCGGGCGTCACCCGGAAATCGAATGCGACCTGGCTGAAGGTCTGCATGTTGAGCGTCGATACCGAGTGGCCGTTGAACAGGATGTAGGCCACCGCCGCGCCGAGCAGGCCGCCGGCAAGCGCCAGGATCAGGGCTTCGAGCATCACCGACACCACCACCGGCAGGCTGCCGAAGCCGATGGCGCGCAGCGTGCCGATCTCTACGGTGCGCGAGGAAACCGCCGCATACATCGTGTTGAGCGCGCCGAACACGGCGCCGATCGCCATGATCACCGACACCGTGTAACCGAGCACCGTGACCAGCGTGTTGAGCGCCTGCGAGCGCGAGGCGTAATACTCCGGCTCGCGCTGGGCCTGCATGGTCAGTTGCGGGTTGGTGGTCAGCGCGTCCTTGAACGCGGTGAAGCCCTGCGCCGAGTCGAGTTGCGCGGTGATGCTGCCGAACACCGGGCTCTTGGCCGCCGACATCAGGGTCTCGGCGTCGCACCAGAGTTCCGATTCGTGAACATCGCCGCCGGAGCTGAAGGCGCCGACGATGGTCCAGTCGCCGCCGCGAATGGCGATCTTGTCGCCGACATCGAGATGTGCGAACTGGCCCTGCGCCTGGCGGCCGACGATGGCTTCCTTGAGACCCGGCGTGAACATGCGGCCGGCGATGATTTTCACTTCGGGCCGCACCTGCAGCACGCGCAGTTCGGTGCCGCGCACCACCAGGTTGTTGGGCTCGGTGGAGCCGGCGCGGGTGGCGGTGGTCAGGATGTATTTTTCCGCCACGGCCAGCGGCTGGCCGTCGGCGCCGAGCTTGATGCCCGGCGTCTGCTCGACCAGCGTCGCCTGGTTGCGGAAGATCACGCTGCTGAGTTCGTCGTTGGAGCCGCCGCGCAGGACGATGGCACGATCCGGGCGGCCGGTGCTGGCCAGCGTCGCCTCGAAGCCGCGCGCCATCGACAGCAGCGCCACCAGCACGCCGACCACGCCGGCGATGCCGACGACGATCACCATCGAGGTGCCCAGGCGCGCCGGCACGTTGCGCACGTTCATCATCGTCACCGCGCCGATCTGCTGCAGAGTGCTTGCCATGTTCAGTGCCCCGCCAAAGCGTTGACGATGTCCAGCCGCATGGCGCGCAGGGCCGGCAGGATGCCGACGATCAGCGCCAGCACGACGGCGATGCCGCAGCCGCCGAGGATGACCTGCGGGCTCATGTCGAGTCCCGGCATGCGCGCGGCCAGCGCCGGCATGATCAGGTCGGCCAGGCCCAGGCCGATCAGCGCCGCCAGCAGGCACAGCATCAGCGATTCGGCCAGCACCAGCGCCAGCACGGCAGGGTCGGAAAAACCGAGGGTCTTGAGCACCGCCAGTTCCGGGATGCGGTCGCGCACCGACTGCATCATGGTGTTGCCGGTCAGGAACAGCAGCGTGAAAAACACCGCGCCGAGGATCGAGCTGATGATCATCTCGATGTCGCCCATCTGCTTGATGAACGCCTTGTTGAACGCCTGCTCCGAATCGGTGCGGGTTTCGCGCGGCGAATTGGCGAACTCCTTGTCGATGGCGGCTGCCACCACGGCCGGGTCGGCCGCCGGTGCGACCTTGACGATGTACCAGCCGACGTAGCTCTTGCCGAACTGGCGCGCTTCGTCGAAGTAGTCGTAGTGAAACAGCATCACGTCGGTCTGCGCGCGCTCGGCTTCGTTCTTCGGGTCGATGAAGCCGACGATGTCGAAATCCCAGGCGTTGGAGCCGTCTACCTTAGGCCAGATCGTCGCCTGGATCGGGATCTTGTCGCCGATTTTCCAGCCGAAGCGCTTGGCCAGGCTGCGGCCGACCAGTGCGCCGGTGCGGGTGTGGATGAATGCGTCCTTTTGCGCCGGGTCGACCCGGAAATTGTCGTAGACCGTCAGGTAGGTATCGGCTTCGACCGCGAACTGCGGGAAGAAATTGCTCTCGGTCTGGTAGACGCCGCCGAACCAGGTGGCGTGGGTGACATCCTGCACGCCGGGAATCGAGCGGATGCGCTGCAGGTAGGCCAGCGGCAGGATTTCGGTGAAGGAATATTTGCCGCCCACCACCAGCCGGTGGCTGTCGCCGGCGTTGGCGCCGTTGCTGAAGGCGACGTTGACCGCCTCGAGCAGGCCGAACAGCAGGAACGCCACCACCACCGACAGCAGCGTCAGGATCGTGCGCGTGCGCTTGCGCCACAGCGTCGCCCACACCAGCGGAAAGAACTTCAGCATGCGCGCGGTCTCCGCTTCATGCCGTGGTGGTCTGGCCGACGGCACGCTGCTCGACCAGCCGGCCCTTGTCGAGGTGCAGCTGGTGGGTGGCGTACTCGGCGGCCTTGGGATCGTGCGTGACCATGACGATGGTCTTGCCGTGCTGACGGTTCAGGGATTGCAGCAGGCCGAGAATCTCATCGGCGGTCTTGCGGTCGAGATCGCCGGTGGGTTCGTCGCAGACCAGCAGCGTCGGGTCGGCGACCAGCGCACGCGCGATGGCGACACGCTGCGCCTGGCCGCCGGATAGCTCCGAGGGCTTGTGCCGTGCCCGGTCCGCAAGACCCACGATCTCCAGCACGGTGGCGACATGCCGGGCGCGCTGCGCCTTGTTCAGCGGCGTCAGCAGCAGCGGCAGCTCGATGTTGCGCTCGGCCGAGAGCACGCCGAGCAGGTTGTAGAACTGGAACACGAATCCGACATGCTGCGAACGCCAGCGCGCCAGCGCGCCGCTGGTCAGCTGGTCGATGCGTTCGCCGGCGACGCTCACCTCGCCGCTGCTGGGATGGTCGAGTCCGCCGATCAGGTTGAGCAGGGTGGTCTTGCCGGAGCCGGACGGGCCCATCAGCGCCAGGAAATCGCCCGGCGCGATGTCCAGGTCGAGCTTCTGCAGGACCTCGACGCGCTCCTTGCCGCGCGTGTAGGTCTTGGAGACGCCGCGCAGGCTGACGATGCTTTCGCTCATGCTCTCATCCTCATCTTGCCGCCACCCGCTGTGGAGGGCTGGCTG
>DATMTG010000011.1:0-6046 GCA_035565075.1 Stenotrophobium sp. | reverse complement strand
ATTCCAGCCCCGCAGCGCGGGCCAGCGCATCCACCGCCGCGGCATCGCGGATGCCCATGTGCGCGCCCCAGGACTTGAGCGTCTGCTCGAATGCGGCATTGCTGTCGCTGGTGAATTTTCCGTCGTAATTGAAAGGGCCGTAGATCACGATTTTTGCATCCTCCGTCATGACTTCGGTCAAGTGTGCAAAAGTCCGCTGCACTTCCTCCCAGCTCATGATGTGCAAAGTGTTGGCACTGAACACCGCGTCGTAGGGTCCGCAGTCCCAGCGCGGCTGGTTGGCGTCGAGCAGCAACGGCGGCAACACGTTCGCGGCGCCGGTATCCGCAATCCAGGCGCGGATGCCGGCGTGATGCTGCGCGCGATCCGACGTCTGCCACACCAGTTGCGGCAATGCCGCGGCAAAGTGCACCGCATGCTGGCCGGTGCCGCTGCCGATTTCGAGCACGCGCCGGCGATCGGAGAAATACTCGCGCAATACAGCAAGGATCGGCTCGCGGTTGCGCTCGCAGGCGGCGGAATACGGCTTTTCGGATGCGTCGCTCACATGCGGAAAATCCCGTAGCGCGGATCGCCGATCGGCGCGCTCAGCGACGCCGACAGCGCGATGCCCAGCGCGTTGCGCGTATCGACCGGATCGAGGATGCCGTCGTCCCAGATTTCGGAGGTTGACCAGTAGGCGCTCTGCTTGCGTTTGAAGTCGCCGAGCACCGGGTCGCGGATCGCGTCGATGTCGGCCTGCGACAGCTTCTTGCCCTGCTTGGCAAGCTGACGCACCTTGACGTCGGCGAGCGTGTTCGCCGCCTGCTCGGCACCCATCACTGAAATTTGCGACTGCGGCCAGGAGAACAGGAAGCGCGAATCGAACGCGCGTCCGCTCATGCCATAGTTGCCGGCGCCGAACGAGCCGTGGCACATCACCGTGAACTTCGGCACCTCGGAGCAGGACACCGCCATGATCATCTTGGCGCCATCCTTGGTGATGCCGCGGCGCTCGTACTCGCGGCCGACCATGAAGCCGGTGATGTTCTGCAGGAACAGGATCGGCGTCCGGTTCTGGTTGCACAGTTCGATGAAGTGCGCGCCCTTGAGCGCGCTGTCGTTGAACAGCACGCCGTTGTTGCCGAGGATGCCGATCTTGTAGCCCCACAGATGCGCGTAGCCGCAGATCAGGGTCTTGCCGTAGCTGGGCTGGTACTCGTGGAAGCGCGAGCCGTCGACCAGGCGCGCGATCACCTCGCGGATGTCGAACTGCTGCTTGATGTCGCGAGGAATCACGCCGTACAGCTCGTCCGGATCGTAGAACGGTGCTTCGGGTTCCTGCCACTCGATGTGCGTCTTCTGCGGACGCTTGAACTGCGCGACGATGTCGCGCGCGATCGCAATCGCTTCTTCCTCGCTGCTCGCCGGATAGTCGGCGGTGCCGGAGACGCTGGTGTGCATGTCGCAGCCGCCGAGCTCATCGACGGTGTTTTCCTCTCCGGTCGCGGCTTTCACCAGTGGCGGGCCGGCGAGAAAGATCGCGCCGGTGCCGCGCACGATGACGTTGTAGTCCGACAGCCCTGGCACGTAGGCGCCGCCGGCCGTGCAATGGCCGAGCACCACGGACACCTGCTGCACGCCCATCTTCGACAGGATGCACTGGTTGCGGAAGATGCGCCCGGCGTAGTACTTGTCGGCGAACAGGTCCGCCTGCAACGGCAGGAAGCCGCCGGCGGAATCGCAGAGATGCACCACCGGCAGACGGTTCTCGATGGCGATATCGAGCGCACGGATGGTTTTCTTCACCGTCAGCGGATACCAGGCGCCGCCTTTCACGCTGGCGTCGCCGGCGTTGATCACGACCTCGCGGCCCGAGACGATGCCGATGCCGGTGACGCAGCCCGCACCCGGCACTTCGCCGTCGTAGGCATCGTTGGCCGCCAGCGAGGAAAACTCGAGGAACGGCGTGCCCGGATCGAGCAGTTTCTTCAGGCGTTCGCGCACCAGCAGCTTGTTCTGCGCGCGCAGGCGGTCGATGTCGCGCTGCGGGCGATCCTCGCGCGCCTTGCGCTGCTTCTCGCGGAATTCCCCGGCGAGCTTGCGGTTGTGCGCGGCGTTGGCCTGGAAATCGGCCGAGGCGGTGTTGAGCTTGCTCTCGATTCTCTTCACGGCTTCGGCTCCAGGCTGAGTAGCAACGCATCGCGGTCAAAGGTCTGGCCCTTGTCGTAAGCCACGGCGGCAATCACGCCGTCACGCGGCGCGGCGATGGTGGTCTCCATCTTCATGCTCTCCATCACCAGCAGGGTCTGACCCTTGGCAACAGCGTCGCCGGCATTGACCTGCACGCTGACGATGCTGCCGGGCATCGGCGCCAGCACCTTGTCCTCGGCCGAGCCCTGACCGGCCTCAGCGAGCCGCTTGAGCGGATGCTCGTAACGCAGCTGGTAGGCTTCACCGTCGAAATGCACGAATACATCGTCGCCGCGCGTGGCAATCACCACTTCGTGTTGCGTGCCATCCAGCGTCAGGCTGGCATGGCCATCGGCACCGGGCTTGAGATCAAAAGGAATGACTGGGTCGGCGAGATGCAGGCGATAGCCGCCTGCGCCGCGCGAGAGCTCGAGATTATGCTCGGCGTCGCCGAGCTTGAAGGCGTGATGCATCGATTAATTCCTCCACGTGCCGATGGCGGCGTGCATGTCTGGCACCGCATCGGCCACATCGCGCATCGGTCGCGTGCTCAATGCAGCGGCTGCCAGGAGCACATGCAGGGCCTGATCGGACAGCTCCGGTTCAGCGGCGATCTGCGGATTGGCGTCGAGAAACCCGGTGTGGATATCACCGGCAACAAACGCCGGATGCCGGATCAGGCGGCGCAGGAAAGCGGTATTGGTCTTGCAGCCGAGCAGCACGGTGTCCTTCAGCGCCCGGTCGGCGCGGGCGATCGCGTCACTGCGGTCGCTGCCGCGGATGACCAGCTTGGCGATCATCGGGTCAAAGGCCGCGGTGACTTCGCCGCCCTGCAGGATGCCGCTGTCCCAGCGCACGCCTTCGCCCTGTGGCGGGCGCAGCACCAGGATCGGTCCGGTCGTCGGCGTGTAGCCGCGACCCGGGTCCTCGGCGTAGATGCGGAACTCGATGGCGTGGCCCTGCGACTTCACATCTGCCTGCGCATAACCGAGCCGCTCGCCGGCGGCGACGCGCAACTGCTCGCGCACAAGGTCGATGCCGGTGATTTCCTCGGTGACCGGATGCTCGACCTGCAGGCGCGTATTCATTTCGAGGAAATAGAACTCGCCTTGCTGACCAAAGATGAACTCGACGGTGCCGGCGTTGCGGTAACCAATCGCACGCGCGATGCCCGCTGCGGTCTCGCAGATTTCCCTGCGCTTGGCTTCGTCCAGCGCCGGCGAGGGTGTTTCCTCGACGATCTTCTGGAAACGGCGCTGCACCGAACACTCGCGCTCGAACACATGCACGACATTGCCCTGGCCATCGCCCAGCACCTGCACTTCGATGTGACGCGGGTTCTCGATGTAACGCTCGCAGTACAGGCGGCCGTCGCCGAAATAGCGCTGCCCCTCGGAGCGCGCGCGCTCGATCTCCTGCTCCAGCAGCGCCAGGTCGCGCACGATGCGCATGCCCTTGCCGCCACCGCCGGCGCTGGGCTTGATCAGCAGCGGCGCGCCGACCTTGCGCGAACGCTCGACGAAGGTCCCGGGATCGTCGTCCTCGATGGCCGAGGGGGCGACCGGGAAGCCGGCCTTCTGTACATAGTTGCGCGCGCGCACCTTGTCGCCCATCAGGTCGATCTGCTCCGGCGTCGGGCCGATGAAGCGGATGCCGGCCGCCTCGACCGCCTCGCAGAATCCCTTGTTCTCGGACAGGAACCCGTAACCCGGATGGATCGCGCCCGCGCCGCTGGTCTTGGCCGCCGCAATGATCTGCGCGCCATTGAGATAGCTGGCAACGGGCGTCGATCCCGTTATCTCGATGGCCTGATCGGCCATCTTCACCGCCAGCGTGCCGCGGTCTGCGGCGTGGTAGACCACGATGCCTTTGAGCCCGAGTTTCTGCACCGTGCGCAGCACGCGCACCGCGATCTCGCCGCGGTTGGCGACCAGCACCGACTGGAACGGCCAGGCGGCAGGGCCCGAAAAATCCGGTTTGACGTTCATGTTTTCCTCGACTGCCTTGGAAGACTGTTTTCGATACGCGCGGCGATCTGCGCCAGCCGTTCGGTTTCATGTTTCAGCGTGCCGGAACCGGACTGCGTGGCGATGCCGTCGCAGAGCAGCGTCGTGATCTGGTCGGCGATGGCATCGATATCGAGGGCGCCGCGACCGCAGATGAAATTCCAGGCGTGATGCTCGATGGCGCCATACACCATGTCGCGCAACAGCGTCATCGGGACATCGCCGCGGAAATCGCCGCGCTGGACGCCTTGCTCCAGCACGTCGACCAGCAGGCCGGTATAGCGGCGATTGAGTCCGTGCAGTTCCGAACCGTGGTAGTCGTGCTCCGAACGCACCTCGCGAAACATCAGCCGGCACAGGCGCGGATAATCCCGGATGGATCGCAGATGCCGCCAGACCAGGAGACGCAGGCGCGCGCGCGCGTTGTCCACGCCCGCAAGATCGCGCGCGTAGTCGCCGAACATCTGCTCGTACCAGCGCTCGAGAACCTTCAGCAGCAAGTCGCGCTTGGTGGCGAAATACTTGTAGACGGTGCCTTCGACCACGCCGATGCGCGCGGCGATCTCGGCAACCGCGGTGTTTTCGTAGCCCTTCTCGCAGAACACGTCGCGCGCCGCGACCAGAATCTCGTCGACCCGCGCCTCGCGGGCCAGTCGCGGCGCGTGCGCCCGCAGCGGTTTCCGGCTCATGGCGAAAAATGCTCCGGCACGATGATCTCGAAATCCATCAGGATCTGCGCCAGCATCTTGCCCTGCGGGTCATAGCGCAGCGACGCCATGCCGCCGCCGCCCAGCGCGTCGTGCAGCAGGAAATTGAACCCGTTCAGGCCGGGGATTTCGAAGCGCTCGACTTCGCCGTGGGCGAAGTGCCGGAAATAGTCCTTCACCGCCGCGGCGGTCAGTTGCTCGCGCAGCAGGGGCACGAACTCCGGCTTGCGCGCCAGCACGCCGATATTGGCGGCATTGCCCTTGTCGCCGCTGCGGCCGTAGGCGAGCGCGATCAGCGGCATTTTCCTGCCGCCCGCACGCGGAGGGAGGGGACGGCCCGCCGGGACGGACGAGGACGACGCCTGTTCGCTGCGCGCCGTGCTGTCACCCACGCTTCCCGTCCCGGCGGGAGCGGGAGGCGCGAAGGGCTTGCCGTCGATTTCGACCTGCACCGCCGTCTTGGGCACCAGGCAGGAGAACAGCCGCACCAGCGGCGTCGGCGTCGGCCGGCCGCCGGAAAACCCGGTGATGCCCTGCGCCATCGCGGTCGCCGGCGGAATGAATTCGCGACCAAAAATCTCCAGCGCGGCCTTGTCGGCGTGATGCACCGACAGCTTGAGGATCACCTCGCGCGTATCGCGGCGCCGCGACTGGGCGCCCCAGTTGCTCTCGCTGCCCAGCACCTCGACATCGGTGCGCAGATAGTCCGCCATGCCGCGCTGCTGGAACATGCGGCGTGTCCGCTTGAGGATCGCCGCCGCCACGGCCTCGGCTTTTTTCACTGCATCGATGCCGCCGATCATCATCGTGCCGCTGCTGCGGAAACCATCCTGGTACGTTGCCGACACTTTATAGCTGCCGGTCGGCGCACGGCCACGTGCGCCCGTGATCCGCACCCGGCGCTCGCCGGTCTGCTCGAGCTTCACCTGGCGGAAATCGCAGGTGACATCCGGCAGCAGGTAGGCGGCGGGATCGCCGATCTCGTAGACGATCTGCTCGGCCACGGTTTCCGGCGCGATGCGGCCGCCGGTGTCGGCAGGCTTGGTCAACTCGAAACTGCCGTCGGCCCTGCACACCGCAATCGGGAACCCCATGCGGTCCCAGTCTTCACTCACTTTTTCCCAGTCGGTGGAAATGCCGCCGGTCGCCTGCACCCCGCAC
>DATMTG010000010.1:0-3384 GCA_035565075.1 Stenotrophobium sp. | reverse complement strand
CGCCAGTGCGCAGGGCCCGGCCGACGCGACCAAGGCCAATGTGCCCGGCGCCGAGGTCAAGGACATCCTGCTGCCGGTGGATCAGCTGGCGATGCAGTTGGCCGTCAGCGACCGGCTCAGCCTGATGGGTTACTACAAGCTGCAGTACAAGTCGACGGAGCTGGAGCCGGCCGGCGCGTATTTTTCGACGAGCGATGTCGTCGGTCCGGGCGCCGAATTCATCTACGGCGCGCCGGGCTTTACCATTCCGCGCGCCAGCGACATCCGGCCCAGCGATTACGGACAGTGGGGCGCGGGGTTGAAATTCCAGGCGACGCCGGCGACCAACGTTGGCCTCTACTGGCTGCGCTATCACAACACCAATCCCGAAGTGCAGCTGAACATTTCCGAGGTCGCGCCCGGTGTATTCGCGCCGACCAGCTACAACATCCGCTATTTCGACGGCATCCGCATGGCGGCGCTCAGCTTCTCGACCAGCGTCGGGCCGGCCAACGTCGCGGGGGAGGTCAGCTACCGCGACGGCGTCGATATGCTGGTCAACGGCGCGGCGGGTCCCACCGCCACGCGCGGCCGGCTCAGCCAGGCCTTGCTGTCGTCGATCTACACCGTGTCGCCCAATTTTATTTCGCAGGAAATCGATCTGGTCGGCGAAGTCGGCTACATCCATGTCAACGGCGTCGATCCGGCCGGCGGCAGCAGCACGCTGACCAACGACAAAAACTCCTGGGGTTATGAAGGCATCGCCACGTTCAACTACCGCAACGTGTTTCCGAAATGGGATCTGGCGGTGCCGCTGACCTACGCCGGCATCGCCAAGGGTACCCCGGCAATGGCGGGTGCCTTCGGCTCGCTCTACGGCGAAGGCGATCAACGCCTGAGCGTTGCGACCAATTTCATTTATCTGCAGAACTTCCAGGTCGGTGTCGGCTACAACGCTTTTCTCGGCTCGCCGAATTTGGCCAAGCGTCCCTACGCAGATCGTGACTACGCGGCAATCAACCTGAAATACAGCTTCTGATCTTGGAGAGGACACAGACATGAAAATCAGCAAATTATGGACGGTGTGCGCGGCACTGGCCGCCAGCGCCATGAGCGTGCATCCGGTGCTGGCCAAGGTCAGCGCTGAGCAGGCCGCGCAGCTCGGCGGTGACAAGTACACCTGCATGGGCGCCGAGCGCGCCGGCAATGCCGACGGCACGATCCCCGCATTCAGTGGCAAGTGGAGCGAGACCTATCCCGGTTACAACGGCCCCGGCAAATACAGCCCCGGCCCCTATGCCGACGAGAAGCCGCTGTTCACGATCACCGCGCAGAACATGAAGCAGTACGCCGACAAGCTGACGGCCGGCGAGCAGGCACTGCTCACGCAGTATCCGCAGTCCTATCGCATCCCGGTTTATGCCAGCCATCGCGATTTCGGCTACTCGAAACAGGTGTGCGACATCGTCAAGGACAACGCCGAAAAGGCGACGGTGGTGCATGACGGGCTCGGCATCGACGCGACTGCGGGCGCGCCGGCGTTCCCGTTTCCACAGAGCGGCATCGAGGCGCAGTGGGACATGGTGACGCCGCACCGCGCCTGGACCGAAGAAGCGGTGCTCGATCAGGCGGTGGTCTATCCCGATGGCAACAAGGCCTGGGGCAAGGTCGTGTACAAGATCCTGTCGGAGACCAACGACCTGCGGCACATCCACTCCACGCAGGATCGCGTGGATTCGTATTTCTACAGCAAGGCCCTGCTGCCGGCGCGCAGTGCCGGTGAGCTGTATATCGGCTGGAATCCCAGCGACTATCATAACGACGATCGCCAGACCTGGTTCTACAGTCCCGGCACGCGGCGCGTGCGTCAGGCGCCGGAGTTCGGCTTCGACACGCCGCAGGGCGCCGGCGGTCTGCGTACCGTCGACGACGACCGCCTGTTCAACGGCTCGCCCGAACGCTACGACTGGAAGCTGATCGGCAAGCGCGAGATTTATGTGCCGTACAACGGCTTCAAGCTCAACGATCCGGCGATCCATTACGACCAGCTGCTGACGCCCAACAGCATCAATCCGCAGGACATGCGCTACGAGCTGCACCGGGTCTGGGTGCTGGAGGCGGACCTCAAGTCCAATTTCCGTCACATCTACAAGCGTCGCGTGTTCTATATCGACGAGGATAGCTGGCATGCGCTGTGGGTGGACAACTTCGACCAGCGCGATCAGCTGTGGCGCGCCAGCTTCGTGAATTATTTCTGGTCGCCGGAGATCCGCGGCTATCACGCCGGCGTGTCGGTCTATCACGACCTCAGCGCAAGGGCGTATTTCGCCGACCGCCTGGTCAACGAGTCCGGGCATTACTGGCAGCTCAACCAGGGCGAACTGACGCCGGACATGTTTTCGCCGGACGCCGCGCAGCGCAGAGGTCACTGACCCCCTCTGGCGCTCGCCGCGGCGAGCGCCGGAACGCGTCGTCTCGGGACGATCTCCCCCGCAGACGTGCTGGCCCTCCCGCTGCATGGGAGGGCCTGTTTTTTTGAGCGACCCATCGAGAGCGGTGGGGCCTTGTTCCTGAAGGATGAAGGCGGTCGTGCGCTGGATTCCTGCTGCCGATCTCGACCATGTCACCACCGGCCAGGCATACGAAGCGCAGGCCCGCGGGGGCGGGGCGCTTGTCTTTACGACTTCCCCGGCCTGCTGCATCCCGGCCAGATCGGGACGCCGGTGATGGCCGATGCCGTTCCGATCGAGGCGCTGGTGCCGCCTCCGGCAGGTCACTGCGTGCGCGAGCAGCTCTCCGGGATGAGTGGAGGATGACGGTCCGCGCTGTCATCCCAACGGACGATGTTGTGGTTCCGGCTTGGGCCGAGTATGTGGCGGGTTGAAACCACAAAGCGGAGCGAGGCATGGAGCTGAACAAATTCCCCAAGGGCGCGGTGCTGGTGTTCGGCGGCAGCGGCGGCATCGGCCAGGGTGTGGCGAAATATTTTGGCGCGGCGGGCACCGACGTGGCGATCGTCTACCGCTCGAAGAAGGAGGTCGCCGAGCGCGTCGCCGGCGAGATCACCGCACTGGGCCGCAAGGCCAGCACGCACGCGGCAGATGTCACCGACGTCGCGCAACTCAAGACCGCGGTGGCTGCGGCGATCGCCGCGCACGGGCGCATCCACACCGTGGTCTGGGCCGCCGGCCCGGTGGTCGAACAGGTGATGATCGGCGACACCACGCCGGCGCTGTGGAAGAAATCCATCGACATCGAGGTCCACGGTTTCTTCAACGCCGTGCAGGCGACGCTGCCGCATCTGCGCGAGCAGGGTGGCGGCTCCTACGTGCACCTGGGTTCGGCCGGACACGTCTGGTTCCCGATGAAGGACGGGCTGTCGGTGATTCCCAAGGCCGCCAACGA
>DATMTG010000009.1:0-7356 GCA_035565075.1 Stenotrophobium sp. | reverse complement strand
ACATCCGTGCTCAGCTTGACGTTGACACGTTGCGGCTTGAAGCCCTCGGGCAGACTCAGTCGCCCGTCGATCTCCTCGAAATAGGTGAATGAAAATAGCAGATTTTTGCCTGCGTCATCGGCGATATCGCTCAGACGCACGGTTCTCCGTCTGCTGCCCTGCATCCCTTCCAGGGTCACTTCGATTCGCCCGGCCACCCGCTGATCGTGCCGGGCGGACTGAATCAGAACCAATTCATAGTTATAGCTGCCCTGCACCGCCGCCCGTGTCAGCTTCAGGTTGTAGACCCTGACGCCGGCCCGCGCCTGGTCCGGCGACACGATGCCGCGATAGAAGGCGAGCTGCTCGTGCAGGTCGGCCACCTCTTTCTGCAGCTTGGGTAAAGTCGCCTGAACCAGGTCGCAGGCCTGCGCGTCGATCTCGCCGGAGCGCTGCGCATAGACCACGCTGTCCTTGAGTTTTGCGATCTGGCCTTGCGCATCGCGCAGTTGCTGGCTCAACTGGCGGCGTTCGCTACGCAGCTTTTCCACTTCGCTTTGCGTCTGCGCATAAGCCGTCACCGTGTGCGCGCGCGTGTAGCTATAAAGCCCCCAGGCCAGCAGCGCCAGAATCGCGGCGCCGCCGCCCAGCAAGGTCGGCTTGAGCCACGGCCGGTGCCGCTTGATGACGATCTGGTGCTTCACGGAACCAGCGGCGGCGCTTGCAGACCCGAGGCCTCGTCCAGGCCAAACATCAGGTTCATACACTGCACGGCCTGGCCTGATGCGCCCTTGACCAGATTATCGATGACTGACAGCACGACCGCTGTCTTGCCGTCCGGCGCCTTGTGCACAGCGATGCGGCAGGTGTTGGCGCCGCGCACGGAGCGGGTTTCCGGGTGCTCGCCCGCAGGCATGACGTCCACGAACGGTTCATCCCGGTAACGCTGCTGGTAAATCGCCTGCAGGTCGATCCCGGGATTCTTGAGCCGTGCATACAGCGTCGCATGAATGCCGCGGATCATCGGCACCAGGTGCGGCACGAAGGTGACACCCACGGTCGCACCCGCCGCGGCGCCGAGCTCCTGGGTAACCTCCGCCAGATGGCGATGCCCGGCTACGGCATAGGCCTTGAGCGTGTCGCTGGCCTCGCTGAACATCGACCCCAGTTTCAGCTCCCGGCCGGCGCCGGAAACGCCGGTCTTGCTGTCGGCAATGATGCCATCCAGCTCCACCGCGCCCTGCTCGATCAGCGGCAACAGGCCCAGCGTCACCGCAGTGCAGTGGCAGCCGGGATTGCCGATCACCCGCGCCTTGCGGATTTCCTCGCGGTGGATTTCGGGCAGGCCATAAACCGCTTCGGCCAGCAACGACGGCGCGCCGTGCTCCAGCTTGTACCAGCGTCTGAACTCAGCGACGTCCTTAAGCCGGAAGTCGGCCGATAAATCGATGACCCGCACGCCGGCCGCAACCAGCTCGGGTGCCAACTGCATGGCAGTGCCGTGGGGGGTGGCAAAAAACACCACGTCGCAGGATTTCAGGCGGGCCATATCCGGCTCGCTGTAGACCGCATCGCTATGCCCGCGCAGATGCGGGTACAGCGCATCCGCGCGCTTGCCTGCCTCGCTGCGCGAGGTCAGAACGTCCACGCGCGCCTGCGGGTGCTGCGAGAGTATCCGCAACAGTTCGGCCCCGGTGTACCCGGTGCCCCCGACGATGCCCACCTTGATCATTTGCTTACACCTTCTGGCTGAGGGCGCGATAATAGGCGCTCAGCCTCCTGATTTCGAGTCGCCCGATGCTTTGGATCAAAGCCTTCCACATCATTTTCGTCGTGACCTGGTTCGCCGGGCTGTTTTATCTGCCGCGCCTGTTCGTGTACCACACCGAAATCAGCGACGACGCCGGCTACCAGCGCTTCTGTACGATGGAGCGCCGCCTGTTCGCGATCATGAGTATCGGCATGGTCGGCACCGTGGCGCTGGGACTGTGGCTGTGGCTGGCGTACTGGCCGATGCAGACCGGCTGGCTGCACGCCAAGTTCGGACTGGCACTGCTGCTGATCGGTTATCACCACTGGCTGATCGTACCGATGAAGCGCTTCCGCACCCGGACCAACACCCGCAGCGCAGGGTTTTACCGCGTGATCAACGAGATCCCGGTGCTGTTCCTGGTCGCGATGGTGATCCTGGCGGTGGTCAAGCCGTTCTGAGCCCGGCCCGGCTGATGCCGGCCTTTCAGCTTTCACCCATTTGCGACTGGCAGTAATTCTGCAGACCGACATTTTCGAGCAGCAGCAACTGCTCTTCCAGCCAGTCGATGTGCTCTTCCTCGCTTTCCTGGATTTCCACCAGCAGGGCGCGCGTGACATAGTCGCGCACGCTTTCGCAGTGGGCGATCGCTTCCTTGTAGAGCGGATGCGCTTCGCGCTCGCGGCGCAGATCGCAATCGAGGATTTCCTTGACGTTTTCGCCGATGTAAAGCTTGCCGACATCCTGCAGGTTGGGCAGCCCTTCGAGAAACAGGATGCGCTTGACCAGGCGGTCGGCATGCTTCATCTCGTCGATGGATTCCTCGTATTCGTGCTTTTCCAGCTTTTTCAGGCCCCAGTTGCCGAGCATGCGTGAATGGAGGAAATACTGGTTGATCGAGGACAACTCGTTCTTGAGCGCCTGATTCAGGAATTCGATGACTTTGTCGTCACCACGCATGGCAGTCTCCGGCAGGGATGGTTTGGCCCGAGTATAGGCCAGGGCTTCAGCCAGGCAATCCCAGGCCCGCGTTTTGCGGTGCACAGAGCAAGGGCGGCGCGGGCTGCTGGCTCAGGGCACTGGCGAGCACCGCGCGCGCTTCCGGGACGCAGCTGCCGCAGCAGGTGCCCAGTCCGGTCTCGCGCATCAGGTCGCGCAGCGTGATGACCTCGCCCTGCGCCACCAGGCGCCGGATGCGCTGATCGGAAACCGATTTGCAGACACAGACAATCATGGACGCATTTAAATGCAAATGAGAACGATTGTCAACCTGTTTATTCAGACCCGCGCTAAATGGGCGGGTCCGCCAGTTCCTCGTTCGCCCGCCCCATCAAGGGCGCCAACTCCTGCAACGCCCGCTGGTAGACCTCGCGCTTGAACTCCACGACTTCCTGCAGGGGATGCCAGTAATCCACCCAGCGCCAGCCATCGAACTCCGGCGTCGCGGTAGCGTCGAAGCGCACCAGATCCTCGGTGGCCAGCAAGCGCAATGCGAACCATTTCTGCTTCTGGCCAATGCAGACTCGCCCCCAACGACGGCGGCGCACATAGCGCGTGGGCAGCCGATAGCGCAGCCAGTTGCTGGTCACGCCCAGGATCCGCACATGCTCGCGCGTCAACCCCAGTTCCTCATTCAGTTCACGGAACAGCGCATCTTCGGGCGTTTCGCCCTGGTCGATGCCGCCCTGCGGGAACTGCCATGCGCTTTGCCCGATGCGCTTGGCCCACAGCACGCGTCCGTCTTCACTGCTGAGGATGATGCCCACATTGGGGCGGTAGCCATCCCGGTCGATCACGATCAAACGTGGTAATAAGATTTGCGCCGATTCTTCCACATGCGCAGCGAACCCGGCAAACTCGCACAGTCAACCTGTCCACCCGCCCGGTCGTCCGTGCCGGCTTTTACAAAAAGACCCTCGCGCCATGCGCCTCGCCATTTTTGATCTCGACAACACCCTGCTTGCGGGCGACAGCGACTATCTCTGGGGGCAGTTCCTGGTCGAGCAGGACCGTGTCGACGGGCAGTGGTATGAGCGCGAGAACCGCCGCTACTACGAGCAATACAAGGCCGGTACGCTGGACATCCGAGAATTCTGCGCATTCAGCCTCAAGCCGCTGACGCAGCACGAACCGGATCAGCTTTACGCCTGGCGTGAACAGTTCGTGCGCGAAAAAATCGCGCCGATCGTCGCCCCCGGCGCGCCGGCCTTGCTGGAACGTCACCGCGCACAGGGCGACCGCCTGCTGATCATGACCGCGACCAACCGCTTCATCACCGAACCGGTCGCGGCGCTGCTGGGCGTCGACGACCTCATCGCCACCGACCCGGAAATCATCAATGGCCGCTACACCGGCAGGATCAGCGGCATCCCGAATTTTCACCAGGGCAAGGTGCAGCGCCTGCAGCTCTGGCGCGACGCACAGCCACAGCGTTATGACCACACCACGTTCTACAGCGATTCGCGTAACGACATCCCCCTGCTGCTGACGGCGGACACGCCGGTCGCGGTCGATCCTGACGACGCGCTGCGTGCAGAGGCGGAACGACGCGGCTGGCCGGTCATCAGCCTGAGGACGGAAGGCTACGCGCCGGCAACCCCCGACTGAGCCCGGCCCAGCGCCAGTCCGGCAAAATGCTGCTGCAAGCGGCCGTTGGTCGCCAGCAGCGTGGTGGTCTCCAGCCCGACCGGACCGCCATCGAGATCGGTCACGCTGCCGCCGGCTTCGCGCACGATCACGGTCAGCGCGGCGATGTCGAGGATGTTCAGGTCCGACTCCACGACCGCATCGATCTTGCCGTTGGCCAGCATGTGGTAGTGCAGGAAATCGCCATAACCGCGGATGCGGTGCAACCGCGGGATGATGCGCCCCAGCTCCGCCCACTGCGGTGAGCGCGCCAGCCGCGCGAGATTGCCGGTCGACAATGTCGCCTTGTCGAGCGACTCCACCTCGCTCACCTGCAGCCGTTCCTCGCCGAGCCAGGCGCCACGACCTTTTTCCGCGAACATGATCTCGCCGCGGCCACCGTTCCAGCACGGCGCATAGGACACGCCGAGAATCAGCTCGCGCCGGTGCATCAGCGCGATCTGCACCGAGAACATCGGGTAGCCGCGCACGAAGGCCTTGGTGCCATCGATCGGGTCCACCAGCCACAGGTACTCGGCGTCGGCATGGTCGCGTCCGGTCTCCTCGCCATAAAAGCCGTGCGCGGGGAACCGTGTCTGCAATACCGCCTTGATCGCCTTCTCCGCACCGACATCGACCTCGGTCACCGGGCTGGCGTCGGCCTTGTAGCTGACCTCAAAATTTCCGCGATAAGCCTTGCGGATGAGTTCGGCAGCAGCCTGCGCGGCATCGAGCGCGGCGGAAAGGAATTCACTGGACATGGGCGAAACTCGGCATCGAATCGGGTCTTGAGGCGCAAATGATACCGGTCTTGCGCGGCGACCAGTACAATGCGCGCGCCACAGGTGTCTCGCCATGACCGGCGAGGTGAAACGGGAAGCGAGTGAAATGCTCGCGCTGCCCCCGCAACGGTAAATGGGAAAACGCGGCAACCAGCCACTGGAGCAATCCGGGAAGGCGCCGCCAAAAAGCCCATGAGCCCGGAGACCGGCCTGTGTCCACCCACCGATTGCGCCGCGGGGACGCGGCGCGGGAGACGCAGATGAAAACCCCGTTGAAGGGGGCCGTCCTGGCCCCGGTTGCCGCTGTCCTTTTGTTTTCCGGCGCGGTCCTTGCCGATGAAATCCCCACCCGCTCGCTATCGCCCGTGATCGTCACCGCGACGCGCTCAGCACAGCCCGAAAACCGCTTGCCCGCGACCATCACCGTCATCACCCACGACGACATCGTCGCCAGCGCCGCGACGCGCATCGTCGACGTGCTGCGCGGCGTTGCCGGCGCGCAGATCACCGACTTCTACGGCGACGGTTCGCAGGCGACGGTGGACCTGCGCGGCTTCGGCAGCGGCGCCAACGCCACCACGCTGATCCTGGTGGATGGCCGCCGCCTCAACAACACCGACATCGCCAGCCCCGACCTCAGCAGCATCTCGCTCAAGGACGTCGAGCGCATCGAGATCCTGCACGGCAGCGCCGGCACGCTCTACGGCGACCAGGCGGTGGGTGGCGTCATCAATATCATCACGCGCAATCCCGACAAACTGGCGGTGAATGGCGAAGTCGGCGGCGGCAGCTATGGCGGTCAGAATATCCGCGCGTCGGTGGCCGACCGCATCGGTGGCGCCTCGTTCCGCCTGTCCGGCGAGGCGCGCGGCTCCGACAACTACCGCGACCACAATCACGACGAGAACGAAAACCTGCTCGGCCGCGGCGGCTACGACTACGGCTCCGGCTCGGTCTTCCTGGAACTGGGCTTCGTCAACCAGAACCTGCAAACGCCCGGCGCGCTGTTTGCCAACGAGGTGGCGCAGAACCGCCGCCAGTCGGAGAGCGTCCACAGCGCCGACTTCTCGCAGACCCGCACCGGCACGCAGCGCATCGGCTGGCAGCAATCGCTGTTCGGCGACTGGGCACTGGAAACCGACCTGATCCATCGCCGCAGCACCGGCACTTTCCGCCTCAGCTATTCCGGCAGCCCCGCCACCGGCGACTCGACGCAGGACCGCAACCAGTGGTCGCTGAACCCGCGCGTCAGCGGCGGATTCAGCCTGCCCGCCGGCCGCGCACAAGTGACTGTCGGCATCGATGCCCAGCACGCCGAATACGCGCTGCGCTCGCCGTTCGGTCTGCAGACCGCCGACCAGCGCGAGCGCGACTTCTACGCGCAGACCAGCCTGCCGCTGTGGCGCACGCTGGTCGCCACCGTCGGCGCCCGCACCGCGCGCGTGGACAACGTCGTCTTTGATGGTTTCACTTTTACCCGGAGCACGCCGTTTTCCGACACGCGCAACGCTGCCGAGGCCGGCCTGAGCTTCAAGCCGGTGAAAAACCTGCGGCTGTACGCACGCTACGACAGCAATTTCCGTTTTGCCAAGGTCGACGAGTACACCAGCGCCGGCGCGCCGCCGGCCAGCAATACCAATCCGCTGAAGTCGCAGCACGGCGCCACCTACGAGGTCGGCAGCGAGTGGACCACCGCAGCGCTGCAATTGAGCGCGACGCTGTTCCGCCTGCAACTGCATGATGAAATCGTGTTCGATCCCACCACCTTTGCCAACATCAACCTGGCCAGAACCCGCCGCGACGGCATCACGCTCGACGGCGGCTGGCAGGCGCTACCGTGGCTGAAACTGTCCGGCAGCTACAGCTACCTCGATGCGCAGGTGGATGGCGGCACGCTGGCCGGCAAGGAGGTGCCGCTGGTGGCGCGGCAGAACAGCCGCCTCGCGATCGACCTGAAACTGCCGCGGCGCTTCAACGCGCACATCGAAACCCTGGCCACCGGCTCGCGCCGTTTCGACGGCGATTTCGACAATAGCCTCGGCAAGCTGCCGGGCTACTCGGTGACCAATCTCGCGCTCGGCAAGGACTGGGATCATTTCCGCGTCAGCGCGCGCCTCAACAACGTGCTGGGCCGCGCGTATTCCGAGTACGGCAGCGCCGGCTTCGACGCCAGCTTCAACGAGGTAGAGACATTCTTCCCGTCGCCGGGATGCAATTTCT
>DATMTG010000008.1:0-2166 GCA_035565075.1 Stenotrophobium sp. | reverse complement strand
CAAGACCGCATGAGCCTGAGCCTTGCACAGGGCACCGAGTTGTGCGGCCTGCTGGCCGACGTCAGCCGGCTGCGTCTGCTGCTGCTGCTCGAAACCAGTGAACTATCGGTTGCCGAGTTGACCGAAATCACCAGCCTGACGCAAAGCCGCGTTTCAACCCACCTGTCGCACCTCAAGCGCGCTGGCCTGGTGCAGAGCAAGCGCGTCGGCACCGCCGCGCTGTATTCCGCCACCGAGAGTGACGGCAGCGCTTCGGAGTTCTGGCAACTGTTGCGCGGACGCATCGACGACGCCCAGGCGCGGCTGGACCGGGAACGCGCCGAGCAGGCGATCCTCGCGCGCAAGCACGGCCAGACCTGGGCCGAGTCGGTGGCCGGGCGCATGGAGCTGCACTACTCGCCCGGCCGCACCTGGGAGGCGACCGCGCGCGCCGTGATCGGCCTGCTGCAACTGGGCGACGTGCTCGACCTTGCCAGCGGCGACGGCGTGCTGGCCGAACTCATCAGCGGCCATGCGCGCAGCGTCACCTGCGTCGACATCAGCGCCACCGTCATCGCCGCGGCACGCAAGCGTCTCGCGCACTTCAGCAATGTGCAGTTCCACGAGGCGGACATGCACCAGCTGCCACTCGCCGATGCCAGCTTCGACCATATCTTTGCGATGCACGCGCTGCCCTATTCGCATGCCCCGCAGCGCGTGCTGCGGGAGGCCGCGCGCCTGCTGCGCCCGGGCGGCCGGATGATCATCACCACGCTCAACGCCCACCGGCACGAAGCGGCGAAACAGGCGTACGACCACGTCAATCTCGGCATGACGCCCGAGCAGCTGCGGCGCCAGCTGCAACAGGCCGGCCTCAGCGTCGAGAGTTGCCGCATCAGTTCGCGCGAGTCCCGGCCGCCGTATTTCGAAGTGGTCAGCGCGCTGGCGCGGCATGTCTAGACGATCCACGCTGCGGCGCTGGCTGCCGGTCCTGCTGCTGGGCGCGCTGCTGGCGGTCGTCGCGGTGATCGCGCACGGTCGCGGCGTCACCGCCGGCACCCTGCTGCGCTGGGCCTACGAGCACACGCAGGATGCGCCGTGGCTGCTGATGATCCTGTTTTTCCTGCGGCCGCCATTCATCGTCCCGGTCAGCCTGCCGGTGTTCCTGTGCGGCGCGCTCTGGGGCCTGTGGCCGGGCGGCCTCTACGCCGTTGCCGGCATGATGCTGTCCGCGGCCAGCAGCTACGCACTGGCCCGCTACGTGCTGCCCGCCGGCGACGTCCTTTCCGGCGAGGCGCCGGCCAACCTCCTGTCGCGCTGGTTCGAGCGGCTGCGCCGCGATGGCTTCCTCACCGTCTGCATCATGCGCGTGATGCTGCTGCCGTTCGATCCGGTGAACTTCGCCGCCGCCGGCCTGGGCGTGGATTTCCGCAGGTTCTATCTCGCCACCCTGCTCGGCAACACCGTCGCCACCGTGATCTACGCCAGCGTCGGCGCCGCCATCCATCTCGACACGCTGATGAGCGGCCAGGCGCATGTTCCCCTGGGCGACCTGGTCGATGTGCCGCAGATCCTGTTCGCGCTGGCCATGATTCTCGCCAGCATGCTGCTGGCGCGCATCATCCGCAGGCGGCAGGCGTCGCAAATCCCGCCGCGCTAGCGGCTCACCCGGCGGCGGGCGCGTCGTCCCGCCACAGCACCTGCCCGGACCTGGCTTTCTTGGCGATCGCTTGCAGGCGCAGCTGGTGCGCCTCGCGCTCCGCATCGCTGGCCCGGATCACGCGCAACGATTCATGACGCGGCGGCAGCAGCTCGATCAGGCGCGACGGCCGCTTCGCATCGTCTCCCGACTGCGCGGCGTCCAGCGTCAGGCGCGACTGGCCGCCAGTCATCGCCAGATAGACGTCGGCGAGCAGCCGCGCGTCGAGCAGGGCGCCGTGCAGATCGCGGCCGGAATTGTCGACGCCATAGCGCCTGCACAGCGCATCCAGGCTGGCCTTCTGCCCAGGGTGCATGCGCCGCGCCATGCTCAGCGTGTCGGTGACGGCGCAGACTTCCTCGAGTTTCTGCGCATAGCCGGCACGCGCAAACTCGCTGTTGAGGAAGCCTAGGTCGAAGCTCGCGTTGTGGATGATCAGCTCCGCGCCCTTGAGATACTCCCAGAGTTCGGCGGCGATCGCCGAAAAC
>DATMTG010000007.1:0-9331 GCA_035565075.1 Stenotrophobium sp. | reverse complement strand
ACGCCGGTGCAGCCGCTCCGGCAGCGGCCAGCTCGCCCGCCGAGCCCGCGCCGGCAACGGCCCGCAGCGCCGCCGACAGCACGCCGGAGGTCAATCTCGCCGATCTGCACGCCAAGCTGCAAAAAATGCTGAACGCAAAGGATTTCACCGTTCGCAAGTCGCCCGTTCCCGGCATCTACGAGATCCGCTCGGGCATGAATTTCGGCTATGTCACCGGCGACGGCCAGTACATGATCGAGGGCGACCTGGTGCGCCTGACCACCGGCGAGCAGATCACCGAGAAGCAGCGCGGTGAGGCGCGGCTGGCGGCACTCGCCAAGATCGGCACGCAGAACATGATCATCTACTCGCCGCCCAATCCCAAGCATACGGTAACCGTGTTCACCGACGTCGACTGCGGTTACTGCCGCATGCTGCACAGCCAGATCGCGCAGTACAACGCCAAGGGCATCGCCATCCGCTACGTCTCCTTCCCGCGCACCGGACCCAACACCGAATCCTTCCGCAAGGCCGAGGTCGTCTGGTGCTCCGCCGACCGCAAGGAGGCCCTGACCAAGGCCAAGCTCGGCGATCCGATGAAGGGCGACTCCAGCTGCAAGAACCCGGTGATGGAGGAATACATGGCCGGCGTCAGTCTCGGCGTGCGCGGCACGCCGTCGCTGATTCTCGACGACGGCGAGATGATCCCGGGCTACCAGCCGCCCGACCAGCTGGCGCAGACGCTGTCCGAGCACGACAAGAGCGGCGTGGCCAGCAATTCGCAGGCTGCAGTCGCTGCGACCCAGGGCTGATTCCGCCCGCCATCACCCGCGCGGATGATGCCGCCGGTGCAGTTCGCGCAGGCGCTGCTTCGTCACATGCGTATAAATCTGCGTGGTCGACAGGTCCGCGTGCCCCAGCAGGGACTGCACCGTGCGCAGATCGGCGCCGTGTTCCAGCAGATGGGTCGCGAACGCGTGGCGCACGGTATGTGGCGACAGCGCGGTGCGGATCCCCGCCTGTCGCGCATAGCGCTTGATCAGATGCCAGAAATTGTGTCGCGTCATGGCGCTGCCGCGTGCCGTCAGGAACAGGCTGTCGGTCTCGCGCCCCGCGGCCAATAGCGGCCGCGCCTTGAGGAGGTAATCGGAAAGCCGCGCCATGGCCCATTCCCCCATCGGCACCAGCCGCTCCCGCCCGCCCTTGCCGACCACTTGCACCACGCCCTGCTGCACGTTGATGCGCGGCAGTTCCAGCATGACCAGTTCGCTGACCCTCAGGCCGGAGGCGTACATCAGCTCCAGCATGGCGCGGTCGCGCAAGCCCAGTTCGGTGTCCGTCGGCGGCGCATCGAGCAGGCTTTCGACCTCGCGCTCGCTCAGGGTGTCGGGCAGCCGCCGTGGCAGTTTCGGCGTGTCCAGGCGCGCGCTGGGATCGTCCTTGCGCTGGCCGTCGAGCACCATGTAACGGAAAAACTGGCGCAGCGCCGACAGCAGACGCGCCTGCGAGCGTGCGGTATAAACCGCCTCGCCCGCCGCACGCGCGGCGAAATAATCGAGAATGTCGGCTTCCTGCACCTGTACCAGCGCCACGCCGCGCGGCAGCAGCCAGCGCGCGAACAGCTCGAGGTCTGAACGGTAGCTGTCCAGCGTGTTGGCCGACAGGCCGCGCTCCAGCCAGAGGCGGTCCAGCAGCCGGTTGATTGCGGCCCCGTCTTCGGGACCGGGCTGTTCGGAAAATTCCAGGGCGGCAGTCGGGCTCACGAATCTATAATAGCGGCCTATGCTCGCCCGATTGTGCAAACTTCTTTACGGCCTGTACGCGACGGCGATCTTCGTGCTCATCGCCGTCCCGGTCTGCCTGCTCGTCATCATTGCCCCGGGACTCCCCCTGCGCCGCGCCATCGGCCGTGCCGGCATGCGCCTGGCACTGGCCTGCATGGGCGTACCGCTGCGCGTCAGCGGGCTGGAGCACCTGCCCGGTGGACCCTGCATCGCCATCTGCAACCACGCGAGCTATCTCGACGGCCTGATACTCACGGCGGTGCTGCCGTCGCGGTTCACCTTCGTCGTCCAGGACGGCGCCGCCACCTGGCCCTTGGCCGGCAAGACCATCACCCGCATGGGCGCGACCTTCGTCAACCGCAGCGCGGCGCGCGAGGGTGCGCGCCAGGCGCGCAGCCTGATCCGCAAAGTGCAGAACGGCGCTTCGCTGGCGATTTTCGCCGAAGGCACGTTCAAGCCCGACCCCGGTCTGCTGCCGTTCAAGAATGGCGCCTTCATGATGGCCGTGCGCGCCGGTGTACCCTGCATCCCGGTGTGCATGCGCGGCACGCGCGTGCTGCTGGGCGGACACAACCGCATGCCGCACTGGAGCCGCGTCAGCGTGGAGCTGATGCCGGCAATCGCGCCCATCGGCAATCACAAGGATGCCGAAACCCACCTGCGCGACAGCGTTCGCGCACAGATCCTGGCGCGCTGCGGCGAACCGGATCTGGCACGCAGGACGATGTGAGCCATGGCCAGGCCACGGGATTCGATGATCGCCAAATACCGCCGTCGCTGGCGCAACTGGTCGGGGTCGGTCGAAGCGGTGCCCAATTTCCGCTCCTACCCGGTTTCGGTGCCGCAGATACAGGCCGAGGTGCTGCGTGCCGCGGAAGAAGGCGAGCGCATCCGCGTCGGCGGCAGCGGCCAATCGTTTTCGCCGCTGTCATGGACCGACGAAAACCTGCTGTCTCTGGACTATTTCAACGGTATCGAGTCCGTCGACCTCCGGCAGCACCGCGTCTGGGTACGCTCCGGCACGCGCTTGCGGCAACTGGCCGCTGAACTGGCGGATCGCGGTCTCGCGCTACAGATATTCAGCAGCAGCGGCGCGCAGACCCTGGCCGGCGCCATCAGCACCGGCATGCACGGCAGCGGCATCGGCCTCGGCAACCTTTCGAGCCAGGTGACGGCGCTGCGCATGGTCGGCGCCGACGGCCGCCACCGCACCCTCAGCGCCGAGAGCAACCCGCAAATGCTGGATGCGGCGCGCCTGTCTCTGGGTGCGCTGGGCGTCATCACCCACGTCGAACTGCAATGCGTCGATGCGACGCGCCTGCACCTGAAAACGCTCAAGGGCAGCCTCGACGAGACGCTGGAGCGCATCAACCTGCTCAAGCGCACGCACCGGCACTTCGATTTCAAATGGTTTCCCTACACCGACACCGTGCAGCTCAACTTCATGGATCCGACCGATGCCGGCGAATCCCATCCGGGACTGCTCCGGCGCGCGCAGCACGGGATGATGGAGAACAGCGCACTCTGGATGCTCTCGCAAATGAGCCGGCGCGTTCCGCGCAGCAGCCGCATGGCCAGCCGGCTCGCCGCATATGCCGCCATCGACCGCGAGAGCGTGGACGAACTGCCGGGGCACCGGGAAAGCCGGCGCCTGATCCGGTACGACGAAACCGAATTCAGCATCCCGGTACAGCGCCTGCCTGCCGTCTTACGGCAGATCGATCAGCTGATGCGGGCGCTGCATTTCCGCGTGCACATGCCGCTGGAGGTGCGCTTCGCCCGGCGCGACGATCTCTGGCTATCGCCCAACTATCAGCGCGACTCGGCCTTCATCGCGGCGCGGCAGTATCGCGGCATGCCGCACGACGATTACTTTGCGGCACTGACCGACATCTTCGATCGCAACGAAGGCCGTCCATCGTGGAGCTCGCTGCACGGCAAGACCGCGTACGAACTGGGCCAGCTGTATCCGCGCTTTGCCGATTTCCAGCATCTGCGCCACGAACTCGACCCGCGCGGCGTCTTCCTCAATCCTCACCTGGCGGCGATTTTTGGCGTGGAGCAATCTTGAGCATGACACCGGGACCGCGGGCGCGTTACGAACAGGACCTGCAGCGCCAGGGATTCCAGACGGATCCGTCGCAGGCGCGCGCCGTGGACGCGCTGCAGCGCATCTGCGACGAGCTGGTCGCCAGGCCTCCGAAATCGCGCCTCGGCAGCCGCCGCCTGCGCTGGCCGCGCGTTGCCGGCCTGTACATGTGGGGCGGGGTCGGACGCGGCAAGACCTACCTGATGGATGCGTTCTACGAATCGCTGCCGTTCAGCCGCAAGAAGCGCACGCACTTCCACCGCTTCATGCTGGAAGTCCATGAACTGCGCAAGCAGTTTGCCCACGAGGAAGACCCCATCGGCAAGGTGGCGGCGCAGTTCGCCGGGCAGGTCCGGGTCCTGTGTTTCGACGAATTCTTCGTCTCGGACATCGCCGACGCGATGATCCTGGCGCGACTGTTCGAGGTGCTGTTCCAGCGGGGCGTGACCCTGGTGGCGACCTCCAACATCAAACCCGACGGACTCTACAAGGACGGGTTGCAACGTCAGAATTTTCTGCCGGCCATCGCCACTCTCAAGCGCAACGTCACCGTGCTCAACGTCGACGGCGGCGTCGACCACCGCCTGCGCGCGTTGACCCATGCCGAGATTTATCACACGCCCTGCGACGCGGCGGCGACCGCGGACATGGAACGCTGGTTCCAGCGCTTTGCCCCGGCACACAGCCTCGCCGATGTCGAGATGCCGCTCAACGACCGCAGCGTGCACGTGCGCCGCCTCGCCGACGGCGTGGCGTGGTTCGAGTTTTCGGCACTGTGCGACGGTCCGCGCGGCACCGCCGACTATGTCGAAATCGCACGCACCCACCACACCATCCTGCTGTCCCACGTGCCGGTGATGACGCGTGAAACCGAGGACCCTGCGCGGCGCTTCGTCAACCTGGTCGATGAATTCTACGACCGTGGCGTCAAGCTCATCATCACCGCCGACGCGCCGCTGGAGCAGATCTACACCGGCACGCGGCTCAGATTTGAATTCCAGCGCACGCGCTCGCGGCTGCAGGAAATGCAGTCGCAGGAATACCTGGCGCAGCCGCACCTGCCCTGAACCCGCCCGGAAAAATCAGGGATACAGTTCCGCCAGCTTCGACGTCCGGCCTTTCGCGGCAGTCGCGTTCGGTAAGGACGCCAGCGCCGCCGACAGCGCGCCGCCTTGCCACTGCGCCCCGGTATAGCAGGCGCGATCCAGTTCGCTCAGCAGTTGCGCGATGCCCGGGTTTCCCAGCCGCTGTGCCAGGGCATTGAGTCCGGCCGGCGGCGGGTCGGGCATCACGCCGCGCGCCCAGCGCAACAACTCGCGCCGCGCCGACTGCGGATCATTGTCGCGACACGCGGCCTGAAATGCCTTGCGTGCGTTCCCGGGGTCGGCCACGACGGGCGTCGGCTGGCTCGGCGCGTCGGACACCGGCTGGATGGCACGCAGACGGCGCCACAGCCGCCATGTCACCAGTACCGTCAGCAGCCAGAGCAGCCCCAGCGCCAGACCGACCCAGCGCCACCATGACCGGGCCGGTTCGCGGACCACGACCGGGGTCGTTGCCGCGGGCTTCGGAGCCGCCGCCGCAACCGGTGCCACAGGCCCGGTCCGAGCGGGAGCTGGCGGCGGCGATGCAGGGCTGGCGCCCGCCGCCGGCAATATGGTCAGCGTGCGCGCCGGCAGTTCAGCGACACGCGGCTGATTCTGCGCGGTATCCCACCACGACAGGCGCAGGGCCGGGATCTGGTATTGGCCGGCCTGATCGGCGATCAGTGCGATGTCCTGGTCGCGACTGCCCACGACCACGCCGCCTTGCAACTGGGTGTCGAGCCTGGCCTGGTCGGGATACGCCTTGAGCCCATCCGGCAACGACAATTCGGCGCTGAGATCCGGCAACTGTGCGCCGGTCACGCCTTGCGCGCCGAGATGCAGATGCAGCGTCAGCGGATCGCCGGCATGCACGCTGGTATTGTCCGGCTTCAGGGATTCTTCCAGCGTGACCTGGGTCGCCGGCAGCCAGTCGCGCCCAGTGGCCGCCGCCGGCCGCGGTCGCACATCCAGGGTGATGGCATCGCCGTGCAGGCGTATCGGCCGGGTGGTGCCCAGCATGCCGCTGAACGGCGAATTGCCGAACATCGCGGCAAACGGATCCTGCTGGCTGCGGGTATCGGCAACCTGGGCGTCCAGCACCGGGCCGTCGAGACTGAGCATGCCGCTGCGCTGCGGCTGCAGCAGGTACTTGCGCTCGATCACATCGTATTGACGACCGTCGCGCATCTCGGTGCTGTGCCGGTCCTTGCCCAGTTGCCGCACGAGGACATCACTGTCGCCGCTGAAATCCATGCTGGCGTGATACAGCTGTTGATCGGTGTGGAGCTGCACGGTCAGCACGACCCCGGCCTGCACATATGGCCGCGGCGGGTCCAGCGTGCTGGTGATGAAGATGTGCGCGCGGGTCGCGTGGCCCGGACCGTTCGCACCCGCTGCGGATTGACGACCGCTGCCGTTGCCCACCACAAGGCTGAGCGGCTGCGAAGTTTCGCCGTCCCAGGTCAATGCCGGGACCTGCAGGGTGCCGGAGTGCCTGGGCGACAGCGTCAACTGCAGCACGCGCTGGGTCGAGACGTGCCCATTGTCGATCTGGACATTGGAGCTGCTGCTGGTGCCCAGCACGTCGAAATCCTTTTTCAGCGGGGTCAGGTCGGGATCGCCGCCACCCGAGCTGTCTTTCTGCAGGGTCAGCATCACCGACTGGCCGTCATCGACCTGATTCTGATCCAGCGACGCAGTCACCGTCGCCAGCGCCGCGCTGCTGAACGCGCACAACAACATCCCGGCAAAAAATATCGATGCATTCTTCATGGCGGCTGGCCCTGCGGATTCTGTTGTCTCAGCATGTGTTCGATCATGAATTTGCGTCGCAACAGGCCGCCCGGATCGTCCGGGATGCGCCGCAGCCACTGCTCCTGTGAAATCTGCTGCTCGGTCAGAGGCTTTGTCCCTGTCGCACCTCTCGCAGGCTGCAACCGGCCCGCATCCCTGGCCTGACCCGCGGTCTGCTGTCCCGCCTTCTGCGCAGCGGTCTGGTTCCTGAGACTCTCTGCGGCATCCTGGCGTGCCTGTTCAGCTGCGTTCTCAGACTGCTGTTGTGCATCAGGTTGCTGCCCGGACTGTGGCTCTGCGGCTGGCGATGCCGAAGAACCGGACTGCTGCTTCTGGTCTTGCGACTTCGGTTGCCCTTCTGCGGATGATTTCTTGCCTTCTGCCGGCTTCTGCGATGAGCTGCCGTTCTGTTGGTCGCTGCCGCCCTGCTTTCCTGCACGGCCGGACTCCTGATTCTTGTCTTGATCCTGGTCGTTGCCTGATTGTGGCTTGCCGTTGCTCCCGCCGGATTTGTTTTTCCGGGATTGCTGCTGCTTCTGCCGCTTGAGCGCCTGCGCGACCAGATCGCGGTTGTGGCGCGCATCATGATTGCCCGGGTTGCGCGCCAGCGCCGCATCGTAGGCATCGAGCGCCTGCTGCAATTCGCCGGCATGAACCAGTGCGTTGCCGCGATTGTATTGCGCATCACTGTCGTCGAATTTTTGAAAGCCCTGCGCCGCCGCCTGGTAGTCTCCGGCGCGCAGTTCGGCGTAGGCCTTGCGTCGCGGGTCGGCATAGGTGCGCGCGGCGGCCGCGGCATCACCATGCTGCAACAAGCGCTCGCCGCGCTGATCCGGCGTCAGCCACAGGCCCGACCAGCTCGCGGCCTCGGCGTTGCCGGCCAGCAGCAATCCGCCAAGCACCATGGCCAGCGCACGCTTCACAGCCAGCCTCGCCGGGACAGGCCGGCGGCCAACAACAGCAGCACCGGCAACAACCACACGCCGGCATCGCGCCAGTGCTGCAGATGGACATCGCGCATCCGCGCGGCGCCTGCCGCGCGCTCCCCACGCAACTGCAATTCGCCAATCAGCTGCGGCAGTTGCGCAAGGCCGAAATAATTCCCGTCGGCCGACGCCGCCAGCTGCCGCAGGCGATCGACATCGAGCCGGGTCATCACGGTCTGGCCCTGCGCGTTCTCGGCAAAGCCGCCATCGGCGCCCTTGAGCGGTGCGCCGCGCGCAGTCCCGATTCCGACGACACTGAGCCCGATGCCGTCGGCCTTGAGCTTTTGCGCATCGCCGAATGCCGCCGCAGGATCGGCAAAACCGTCGGTCAGCACGATCACACGCCGGTCGCGCGCAGCGGCGCGCTTGAGCAGTTGCGCGGCACGCTGCAAGGCCGGCGCCAGGTTGTCGCCGGCTGCGGGCATGATGCCCGGCGACAGGGGCGGCAGCAGCGCGCGCACGGTGGCGACGTCGTCGGTCAGCGGCGTCACCGTGTAGGCGTCGTCGCTGAACACCACCAGGCCGACGCGTGCGTCGTGCGCCGCAGACAGCAGGTCGTCCAGTGCGTAGCGCGCGCGTGTGGCGCGATCGGGCGCAAGGTCGGCGGCACCCATCGATGGCGACAGGTCCAGCACCAGCACCCAGGCCGGTGCCGCGCGGTAACCCGGCGCGACCTCGTGCTGCCAGCTCGGTCCGGCCAGCGCCAGCGCCGTCAGGCTCCAGGCCAGCACCAGCCACGGCCAGGGAGAGACCGCCGAGACGCGGGGCGCGCTGTCCAGACGCAGCGCGGGCAGCAGTTCGGCATCGATCAGCGAGGTCCAGTTGCCTTGCTTCCTGCGCCGTCGCGCCAGCCACAGCGCCAATCCCCAGCAGGGCGGCAGCGCCAGCAGCCAGTACGGCCGCAGGAAGTGGAACGCGTGCAGGGCGGCGCTCAGGTCCATGAGGGCTCCCGCAGGCTGACCAGCGGCAGGCTGAGCAGCAACGCCAGTCCCAGCGGCCACGGAAACCAGTCGGTAGTGGGGCGATACCACTGATCGCGCCCGGCGCTGGGTTCGAGCCGGTCGATGCGCGCGTAGACCTTCTGCAGTGCGCTGGCGTCGGTGGCGCGGAAATATTCGCCGCCGGTGGCCTTGGCAATGGCCTTGAGCGTGTCCTCGTCGAGATCGCTGTTGCCGCCCATCAGGCCGAAAAAGCCCGGCTGCGCCGCCGCGCCGACGCCGATGGTGTAAATCCGCAGCCCGGTCTCGGCGGCCAGCCTGGCCGCTGCCAGTGGCGGCATCACGCCGGCGTTGCTGCTGCCGTCGGTCAGCAGGATCAGCACCGTATCGCCTTTGTGCCGCTGCCCGCTCTTGTCGTCGCGCAGCCGCTTGATCGCCAGGCCGATGGCGTCGCCGATGGCGGTCTGCGGCCCGGCCACGCCGATCATCGCTTCCTGCAAAAATTGATTGACCGTCGTCAGGTCTGCGGTCAGCGGCGCCTGGAGATACGGCTTGCTGCCGAACAGGATCAGGCCGACCTGATCGCCATGCCGGCGCTCGATGAAATCGCCCGCGACTTTCTGCACCACCTGCAGGCGCGAGTAGCCGTCGGCCATGTCCTGCGTCGCCATCGAGC
>DATMTG010000006.1:0-5694 GCA_035565075.1 Stenotrophobium sp. | reverse complement strand
GGAGACGTCAGGAAACTTCAGGAATTCCCTGGCGAGCCTGGCAAATGCTTTTTCAGCTTCGGCGGACATGAAGGCCTCAACCTCGTCATCGTACTGCCCCATCCTTCGTACTGAAATTACACGCTTCATCCCGTTCCGCGGCAAGTGGCGCTGCCACGGGTGCGACCGGGGCGATGCCGTTCATGCCGGTTTGCGGGCACAAAAAACACGGCCCCGCATGCGGGGCCGTGCCGGTAAAACGGAAACGCGCTGCGGGTTACTTGAGCAGGTCGGCGACCGAGGCGGCTTCTTCGCGCAGTTCGGCTTCGGTGGCGTCCATCTTGCCGCGCGAGAACGCGTCGACGGACAGGCCCTGCACGATCTCGTACTTGCCGTCTTTCACCGTGACCGGGTAGCCGTAAACGACGCCCGGCTTGATGCCGTAGCTGCCGTCCGACGGGATGCCCATGCTGACCCACTTGCCGTGGGTGCCCAGCGCCCAGTCGCGCATGTGATCGACCGCGGCGGAGGCGGCGGAGGCGGCGGACGACGCACCGCGTGCCTTGATGATGGCGGCGCCGCGCTGCTGCACGGTGGGGATGAAATCGGTTTCGATCCAGTTCTGGTCGACCAGGCTCTTGGCCGGCTTGCCCTTGACCGTGGCGTGGCTGATGTCCGGGTACTGCGTGGAGCTGTGGTTGCCCCAGATGATCATCTTCTCGATGTCGGTGCTGTGCGTGCCGGTCTTGGCGGCGAGCTGGCTCAGCGCGCGGTTGTGATCGAGGCGCACCATCGCGGTGAACTGCTTGCGGTCGAGCTTCTTGGCGGCGCTGGCTGCGATCAGCGCGTTGGTGTTGGCGGGGTTGCCGACCACCAGGCACTTGACGTCGCGGCTGGCGTGGTCGGACATGGCCTTGCCCTGCGGTCCGAAGATCGCGCCGTTGGCGGACAGCAGGTCCTTGCGCTCCATGCCGGGGCCGCGCGGGCGTGCGCCGACCAGCAGCGCGTAGTCGGTCTTGTCGAAGGCCTCTTCCAGCTTGTCGGTGGCGACGACGCCATGCACCAGCGGGAACGCGCAGTCGTTGAGTTCCATCACCACACCGTTGAGCGCGCCCAGCGCCGGAGTGATTTCCAGCAGCTGCAGTATCACCGGCTGATCCGGGCCGAGCATGGAACCGGAGGCGATGCGGAAAATGAGCGAGTAGGAAATCTGGCCAGCGGCACCGGTGATGGTGACGCGAACGGGCTTCTTCATGTGATGCTCCCTGAGGTGGGCGGGTGAAAGAGGGCGGAATTCTAGCGCTTTCGGGTCAGCCGGTCTGCAAGGCCACGGTCGGCGGGGTCTTCAGCACCGGCCGCAGCGACAGCCAGCCCAGAAGTGTGACGATCGCGCAGCCGGTCAGCGCACCGGTGAGCCAGATCAGCGGCCGCGGGCCGTAGGGGATGTGGAACACGGTGTCGGCCAGCACCCAGGTGACGACCTGCGCGGTCAGCGCCGCGACCGTGCCGGAGAGCAGTCCGAGCACGGCGTATTCGGCGAGCAGGCCGCGCACGATCATCGACGAACTGGCGCCCAGCGCGCGCAGCAGCGCGGTTTCGCGCACGCGGTCGCGGCGCGTGCCCTGGATGGTGGCGAGCAGCACGGTAAGCCCGGCCGCCAGCGCGAACAGGAACACGCATTCGATGGCCCGGACGATGCGGTCGATGATGCCGCGCACCTGCGCCATCGCCGCGCCGATATCCAGCGGCGTGACGTTGGGAAACGCCGCAATCAGTTCGCGCAGCAGCGTCCGGTTGGCGGGCGGCAGATAAAAGCTGGCGATCCATTGCCGGGGCACCGCATCGAGCGTGCCGGGCGGCGTCAGCAGGAAGAAGTTGGGGCGGAAGCTGTCCCAGCGGATCTTGCGGATGCTGCGCAATGTCAGCTCGATCGGCTGGCCGGCGAAGTCGATGGTCACGCGGTCGCCAAGTTTCAGGTGCAGGTGCTCGACCGCGTAGGTGTCGGCCGACAGCCACGGCTTGCCGTCGCCGGAGTTGCCCCACCAGCTGCCGCCGGTCAGGGTGTTGTCGTCGCGCAGGGTGTCGGCCGAGGACAGATTGAACCCGCGGTTGATCCAGCGCTGCGTCTCCGGGTCGTCGAAACTGTCGCCGGAAACCGGCTTGCCGTTGAGCGCCACCAGGCGCCCGCGCGCCATCGGCACCAGTTCGAGCGGCGGGTAGCCGTGTGCGCCGAAGAATTTTTCGAGCCGGTCGCGCTGGTCGCCCTGGATGTTGACCAGGAACTGGTTGGGCGTGTCCGCCGGCAGGTGCTTTTGCCAGCTGCTGAGCAGGTCCTGCCGCACCACGGTGATCATCAGCAGCGCGTGCAGCGCCAGTCCGAGCGCGACTGCCTGCGCCACCGTCGCGCCGCGACGGCGCGAGAGGTTGCCGAGGCCGAAACGCCACGACGCGCCGACTCTTTTGCGCAGCGGCGCCAGCGCGAGAACCAGCAGCCACGACAGCAGGGCCAGCGTCGCCAGTGTCGCCATCGCGCCGGCGAAAACCTCCGCAGCGAGCCTCGGCTCGCCGGTCTGCAGCCACAGCAAGGCGGCGGCGGCCAGCGCCGCGGCGAGGCCGATGCCCCGGCCGAATCCGCTGCCCCCGGCATCGCGCTGGAACACGCGGATCGGCGCGTCGCGTCGCGCCGCCAGCACCGGCGGCACCGCGAAACCGAGCAGCATCAGCAGGCCCAGCCCCCAGGCTTGGGCCAGCGGCAGCAGCGAGGCCGGCGGCAAGGCGATCTGCATCAGTCCCGCCAGCAGGCGCGCGATCGCCTCCTGCGCCAGCCAGCCGAGCGCGGCGCCGGCGGCGCCGGCCAGCGCACCGAGCAGCAGCAGGGTCAGCAGCAGCGCCTGGCCGATGAAACGCTCACGGGCGCCGAGACATTTGAGCAGCGCGACTTCGTCGCGCATGCGCAGTCCGTATTGATGCGCGCTGAGGGCGATGGCGACGGCCGCGAGCAGGGTGGCGGCCAGCACGGCGATGTCGATGAACTGTCCGGCGCGTTGCAGCGCGGCGCGGATTTCCGGCCGCGCATCCTGCGGCGTGGTGCGACGCACGCCGGCCGGCACCGGCAGCGCGCCGAGCGTGTGCAGCTGCGCGGCCGTCGCCGCCACCATCAAGCTGTACTGCGCACGCGCGCCGGGCGTGAGCAGCTTGCTGGCGGGCAGGTCATCGGCGTTGATCATGAAGCCGGGCGCGAGGTCCATGTAGCCGCCGCTATCGGGCGCGCGGACGATGATCGCGCTGACGCGAAACTGCGCGTTGCCGGCCTGCACCTCGGCGCCGGGCTTCAGGTTCAGCGCTGTCCAGAGCTTCAGGTCGACCCAGGCCTCGCCGCGCGCGGGAATTCCGCTGGCGCTGCGCGTGGGGCCGAACGGTTCGCTGCTGAGGGTGACGCTCCCGCGCGCCGGATAGCCGTCGCTCACGGCCTTGATCGAGGCCAGCGACATCGCAGCGCCGCGCGTTACCACGCTGGCGAACTGCACCACGCCGACGCCGTGCGCGCCGCTGGCGTTCACCGCTTGTGCCAGGCTTGCCGGCAGCGGATCGTGCGCGCTGTAGATCAGGTCGGCGCCGATGGCGTCGCCGGATTGATGGTCCAGCGCCGCGCGCACCCGCTCGGTGAACAGGTTGACGGCGCTGGCGGCGGCGACCGCGACGGCCAGCGCCAGCGCCAGCACCAGCAGGTCGCCGGAGCGCCAGCCGCGGCGCAGCCGGTGCAGCGCGTAGCGCAGGCTATGCCGCATGCAACTGTCCGTCGCGCAGGGTCAGCACGCGCTCGCAGCGCGCGGCGAGCGCGGCGTCGTGCGTGACCAGCACCAGCGTCGCGCGGCGGCTGCGGTTGAGTCCGAACAGCAGTTCGATCACGCGCGCGCCGGTGGCGGTGTCGAGATTGCCGGTGGGTTCGTCGGCGAACAATATCTTCGGTTCGCCGGCAAAGGCGCGGGCGATGGCGACGCGCTGCTGCTCGCCGCCGGAAAGCTGGTACGGATAGTGCTGCAGCCGCGCCGACAGGCCGACCTGCGCCAGCGCTTCGCGGGCGCGGGCTTCGGCGTCGCCGCGACCGGCGAGCTCGACCGGCAGCATGACGTTTTCCAGCGCGGTGAACCCGCCGAGCAACTGGAACGACTGGAACACGAAACCGACACGGCCGGCGCGCAACGCCGCGCGCTGGTCTTCGCTCATGCCGGTGAGGCGCTGGCCGTCGAGGGCGATTTCGCCGGCGCTCGGCAGGTCGAGGCCCGCCAGCAGCGACAGCAGCGTGGTCTTGCCCGAGCCGCTGGTGCCGATGATGGCGACGGTTTCGCCGCTGCGGATCTGTACGTCGATGCCATCGAGAATCGTCAGCGGCGTACTGCCGCTGTTAATCTGTTTGTGCACATTCCTTGCGAGTACGGCGTCGGTCATGATCAAGCGCTTCTTCGGTCTGTGGTGCCTGCTGCTGGTGGCGATGCCGGTGTGGGCCGCGCCGCCGCCGGCGATCCTGGTGATGGGCGACAGCCTCAGCGCCGGTTACGGTATCGATGCCGAGCAGGGCTGGGTGGCGCTGCTGCGCCAGCGGCTGGCGCAGGAAGGCTACCCGCATGAGGTGGTCAACGCCAGCATCAGCGGCGAAACCACCGCTGGCGGCCTGGCGCAGTTGCCGGCGGCGCTGGCGGCGCATCATCCGGCGCTGGTGCTGATCGAACTGGGCGCCAACGACGGCCTGCGTGGGCAGTCATTGCCGCAGATGCGCGCCAATCTGACCCGCATGATCGAACTGGTGCGCCGGCAGCACGCACGCGCGGTGATTTTCGAGATGCGGCTGCCGCCCAATTACGGCCCGGTCTACGGCAACGCCTTCCGCCAGAGTTTTGTCGAAGTGGCGAAGGCGGAAAAAGTGCCGATGGTGCCGTTCTTCCTCGGTGCCATTGCCGGCGACCCGAAAAATTTCCAGGCCGACGGCCTGCATCCGCTGGCATCGCAGCAGATCAGGCTGCTCGACGCCGTCTGGCCGACGCTGCGGCCGCTGCTGAAGAAAAAATAGCGGCGACCGGCTCAGCCGATCCGGTCAGTCGTCGTCATCGTGGCCGTGGCCATGGCCATGGCCATGGCCATGCCCGTGTCCATGATCGTGGTCGCCCCGATCATCGTCGTGGCCGTGATGCTCGCGGTAGTACGGCACGTAGCGGGTGTTGTACCAGGCGTCGCTGACGAAATAGACCGGGCGGCCGCAGGCGTTGTACTCGCGGCAATGTTTGCGCCAGTGTTTGCGGTAGCCGGGCGGCACGCGCAGGTAGATCGGCGCGACGCCGACGACTTGAGGCTCGACCACGACCGGCTGGGTGTAGATCACCTGCGGTGGCGGCGCGTCGCCGATATCGATCTGGCCGTAGAAGCCGGGCTGGCCGATGCTGACGGACACGCCGACCTGTGCGAAGGCAGGCACGGCGACGATGGTGAGGAGTGCGGCAAGTAGCAGGCGTTTCATGGGAGCTCCTGACAGTGGTAGGGCGACCCGGATCGGTCCCGTATCGCATGCGTCAAGGATGCGCCACAAGCCTGAATGGCAGGTGAACGCCCGCCCACCGATCTCGTGTGCATCCCGATCGGTGGCGGCTCCGTATCAGCCCTCAGACGCGGCGTGAATCCAGGATCGACGAACCCGCTATGCCCTTATCGTGATCGAAATTA
>DATMTG010000005.1:0-11353 GCA_035565075.1 Stenotrophobium sp. | reverse complement strand
TCGGCCGCAATACCGGCCTGCGCATGGGCATCCCGCTCGACCAGATGGTGACCTGGGATTTCATGAAACCGCGTGGCGGCCTCAGCGACGAGGACATCCGCAAAGCGAAGATCATCCTGTGGAAAGGGTTCTGCTCGGTGCACCAGATGTTCCAGCCGGCGCACATCGACAATTTCCGCAAGCTGCACCCGGAGGGCAAGGTCGTCAGCCACCCCGAGAACAGCTACGAAGTCTGCGAAAAATCAGATTATGTCGGCTCCACCGAATTCATCCTGCGCACCGTGCGCGCAGCGCAACCCGGCAGCCACTGGCTGGTCGGGACCGAACTCAACCTGGTCAACCGTCTTGCCGACGAAGTGAAACCGCGCGGCGTCACGGTGCAGTTCATGTCGCCGACCGTGTGCATGTGCTCGACCATGTTCCGCACCGATCCGCAGCATCTGGCCTGGGTGCTCGACAACCTTGTCGCCGGGCAGACCGTGAACCAGATCCGTGTGCCGGAAGATATCGCCCTGTCGGCACGCAAGGCGCTGGACCTGATGCTGGAAGTCGTCGACTGAACATAACTTTTTAGAGAAGGGAAACGGCAGCGAAAGACACAGGCAGGAACGTGCCTGTCATTTCCGGCGCCGATTCCCGTCTCCCGTCTCCCGAGAAAAATATGTGGACCAACGCCAAAACCCTTGCCCAATTCGACCCTGAGCTGAACGCCGCCATCGAAGCCGAGCGTGCCCGCCAGGAAGCGCACATCGAGCTGATCGCCTCCGAAAACTATGCCAGCCCGGCGGTGATGGAAGCGCAGGGATCGGTGCTGACCAACAAGTACGCCGAGGGCTATCCCGGCAAGCGCTACTACGGCGGCTGCGAGCACGTCGATGTCGCCGAGCAGCTGGCGATCGACCGCCTGAAGCGCCTGTTCGACTGCGACTACGCCAATGTCCAGCCGCACTCCGGCGCGCAGGCCAACGCCGCGATTTTCCATTCTCTGGTATCGCCCGGTGATGTGGTCATGGGCATGAACCTGGCGCAGGGCGGACATCTCACGCACGGTCATCCGGCGAATTTCTCCGGCAAGCATTACAAGATCGTGCCCTACGGTCTCGATGCCGAGACCGGCGTGATCAACTACGACGAGATGGAGCGCGTCGCTCTCGAAACCCGGCCGAAGATGCTGATCGGCGGCTTTTCCGCATATTCGCGCGTCAAGGACTGGAAGCGCATGCGCGAGATCGCCGACAAGATCGGCGCCTGGTTCTGGGTCGACATGGCGCACGTGGCGGGTCTGGTCGCTGCGGGCATGTATCCCAGCCCGCTGCCGTATGCGCATGTCGTGACCTCGACCACCCACAAGACCCTGCGCGGTCCGCGCGGCGGCATCATCCTCAGCAAGGGGCAGACCGAGGAGTTCAACAAGAAACTCAACTCGGCGGTGTTCCCCGGCATCCAGGGCGGACCGCTGATGCACGTCATCGCCGCCAAGGCGGTGGCGTTCCGCGAGGCCGCGTCGGCAGAGTTCAAGGCCTACCAGAAGCAGGTCGTGGCCAATGCCCGCGCCATGGCCAAAGTCTTTCTCGATCGTGGCTACAAGGTGGTTTCGGGCGGCACCGACAATCACTTGTTCCTGCTCGATCTGATCGCCAAGGATGTCACCGGCAAGGATGCCGAAGCCGCGCTCGGCAGCGCCCATATCACCGTTAACAAGAACGCGGTGCCGAACGATCCGCGCTCGGCGTTCGTCACCAGTGGCCTGCGCATCGGCTCGCCGGCCTCGACCACGCGCGGCTTCGGCGAAAAGGAAATGGCCGAGGTTGCCGGCTGGATCGCCGACATCGTCGATGCGATGGCGGCCAAGGAAAATGTCGAGCAGACCCTGGCCCGGGTACGCAGCCAGGTTGAGCAGCTCTGCGCGCGCTTCCCGGTTTACCGCGTCGCGAGCAAGGCGGCCTGACGCCGGTCTCGCATGCAGTGCCCGTTCTGCAAAGCGCCGGATACCCGAGTCATCGACTCGCGGCTGGCCGAGGACGGCACCCAGGTCCGCCGACGCCGTGGCTGCGAGCGCTGTGAAGGGCGCTTCACGACCTTCGAGCGCGCACAGCTGAGCATGCCCTTGATCGTCAAGCGCAGCGGCGAGCCGGAACCGTTCAACGAGGACAAGCTGCGGCGCGGCATCGAGAGCGCGGTCTACAAGCGCCCGGTGACGCCCGAGCAGGTCGATCATGCGCTGGAAAGCATCATGCGCAAGCTGCGTTCCAGCGGCGAGCGCGAAGTGCCCTCCGGCCGCGTCGGCGAATGGGTCATGGAGGAATTGCGCGACCTCGATCATGTCGCGTATGTGCGCTTCGCCTCGATCTACCGCAAGTTCGAGGACGTCAACGCGTTCCGCGAGGAAATCGAGCGGCTCGAAAAACTGCCGAGCCTCGAGTTGCGCCGCAACCAGCTGATCCTGATAAAGACGGATGACAAGCCCTGAGCTGGATGCGGGCTTCATGGCCCGTGCGTTGCAGCTGGCGCAGCGCGGCTGTTTCACCACGCATCCCAACCCGCGTGTCGGCTGCGTCATCGTCGACAAGGGCCAGGTGGTCGGTGAGGGATTCCACGAACGCGCCGGCGCGGCGCATGCCGAAGCCGCGGCGCTGCATGCCGCCGCAGAGCGGGCACGCGGCGCCACGGTCTACGTCACGCTCGAGCCCTGCAGTCATCATGGCCGCACCCCGCCATGCGCCGATGCGTTGATCGCGGCCGGCATCGGCCGGGTCGTCGCGGCGATGCAGGATCCCAATCCGCTGGTGGCCGGGCAGGGCATGGCGCGCCTGCGCGCCGCCGGCATCGTTGTCGATTGCGGCCTGATGCGGGCGCAGGCGGAGCAGCTCAACCGCGGCTTTATCCTGCGCATGACACAGGGCCGGCCCTTCGTGACGCTGAAGCTGGCCGCCAGCCTCGATGGCCGTACCGCGATGGCCAGCGGCGAGAGCCGCTGGATCAGCAGCCAGGCCGCGCGCGACGACGTGCATCGCCTGCGCGCGGCGGCCGGCGCGGTGTTGACCAGCCGTGCCACGGTCGCAGCCGATGATCCGGCACTGACCGTGCGCCTGCCGGGCGAATGGCGCCAGCCGGACCGCATCGTGCTGGATACGCGCGGACAAGTGCCAGCGACGGCGAAGGTCTGGCAAGAGGGCGCCCGCCGGGTCCGCTTGCTGGGCAATGACGGGGCAGTTGCCCGGTCAACGCCCATCGAGGGCGTCGAATCCTGCGCAGTGGCGATCGGCGAGGATGGCCGCATCGCCCTGCCCGCGGCGTTGCAGACGCTCGGCCATCTGGAGATCAACGAGGTACTGGTCGAATGCGGTCCGGTACTGGCGGGCAGCCTGTTGCAGCAAGGTTGCGTCGATGAACTGGTGCTGTATCTTGCGCCCACCCTGCTGGGGCATGATGCGCGACCCATGGCCCATTTGCCCGCACTGCAATCGCTGGCAGACCGCATCCGGCTCACGCTGGCGGACACACGGGCCGTTGGCCCCGATCTCCGTCTGACGCTGCGCCCCAACAGGATTTAGCACGCATGTTCACCGGCATCATCGAAGCAGTCGGAAAAATTTCGGAATCGGTATCGACCGGCGGTGATCGCCGCATGCTGATCGTGGCGCCCGCGGGGTATCTGGGTACTGCGCAGGGCGGCGACAGCATTGCGGTCAATGGCGTGTGCCTGACCGCCGTCGAGTTCCGTCACGACGGCTTCGTTGCCGACGTTTCCGGCGAAACCCTTTCGGCGACCACGGCCGGACAGTGGCAGGCCGGGCATGCGGTCAATCTGGAACGCGCGCTGACGCCCAGCAAGCCGCTGGGGGGACACCTGGTCAGCGGCCATGTCGATGGCGTCGGTACATTGGCGGGCAAACACGAGGATGCGCGCAGCTGGCGGCTGGAATTCGAGGCGCCGGCGTCCCTGGCACGCTACATCGCCCGCAAGGGCTCGATCTGCATCGACGGCATCAGTCTCACGGTCAACGAAGTGTCGGGGCGGCGTTTCGGGGTTAACATCATCCCGCAGACCATGACGCACACCACCCTGGGCGCGCTGCCGATCGGCGGCGCAGTGAACCTCGAAGTGGACTTGGTCGCGCGGTATCTGGAACGCCTGCTCAAGGCGAGGGAAGAATTATGAGTAAAGTCGCGACATTGAACACGGGACACGGCGCTGGTCTCGACCGCATCGAGGATGTCATCGCCGACGTCAAGGCCGGCAAGATGGTCGTGCTGATGGATGACGAGGGGCGCGAGAACGAGGGCGATATCATCATGGCCGCAAGTCTGGTGCGGCCTGAAGACATCAACTTCATGGCGCGCTATGGCCGCGGCCTGATCTGTCTGACGCTCACGCCCGAACGCTGCCATCAACTGCGCCTGCCGCAGATGGTGGCGCGCAATACCGAAGCCCACAAGACCGCGTTCACGGTCTCGATCGAGGCCGCCAGTGGCGTCACCACCGGAATCTCGGCGTTCGACCGGGCGCATACCGTGCGCACGGCAGTGCAGCCGCAGGCCAGGCCGGAAGACCTGGTGCAACCCGGACATATTTTTCCGTTGATGGCGCAGCCCGGTGGTGTGCTGACGCGCGCCGGCCACACCGAGGCAGGTTGCGACCTTGCGCGCCTGGCCGGACTCGAAGCGGCGGCAGTGATCGTCGAGGTCCTGAACGAGGACGGCACCATGGCGCGCCGTCCGGACCTGGAAAAATTCGCACGCGAACACGGACTCAAGCTCGGCACCATCGCCGACCTGATCCGCTACCGGCTGGACAACGAGCACACCATCGAGCGGGTCGCGGAAACCAATGTCCACACCGAGTTCGGCGCTTTCAAGCTGGTGACCTATCAGGATTCGCTCGACAACACCGTGCACATGGCGATGGTGCGCGGCGACATCTCCACTCAGGAGTCCGTGCTGGTGCGCGTGCACATCCGCAACATGCTGGCAGACGTGCTCGGCGTCGAGCACGAGAATTTCAGCTGGCCGCTGCGGCGTGCGCTCAAGCGCATTGCGGAGGAGGGCTGCGGCGTCGTCGTGCTGCTGCGCAAGACCGAAACGCCGCGTGAACTGGTGCAGCAGATCGTTTCGTTGAACACGCCGTACGCCGAAGATCATCACGTGGACAGCCACCAGGTCTTGCGAACTTACGGGATCGGCGCGCAAATCCTGTCGGACCTGGGCGTGCGCAAGATGCGGGTGCTGTCGGCGCCCAAGCGCATGCAGGCCATTTCCGGCTTCGGCCTCGAAGTCATCGAGTATGTCCCCTGCGTGTAAGCTGCACTGAATCTCGAGCCAGAGGCAACACATGAAAACCGGATATGCCGTTTCCGAAAGACCCGCAGCGGGCGAATTCACCGATGTGCAGATCGCGATTGTCTGCACGCGCTGGAACGTCGAGATCGTCGACGCGCTCATGGACGGCGCCTTCCGCTGCCTGGACGACTGGGGCGTGCCGGAGGATGCCGTCGACGAGTTCTATGCGCCCGGCGCCTACGAACTGCCGCTGGCCGCATCGGCACTGATGGAAACCGGCGACTATCACGGCGTGATTGTCCTGGGCGCGGTGATCCGCGGCGATACGCCGCACTTCGATTTCGTGGCCGGCGAGTGCGCGCGCGGCATCATGAACGTCCAATTGCAATACCGGCTGCCGATCGGTTTCGGGGTGCTGACGGTCAACGACGCACAGCAGGCGGTCGACCGCGCCGGTCCCGACGAGAGCAACAAGGGCTATGAAGCGGCTGCCGCGGTGCTCGAAATGATCCGGTTGACGCGGAGCGTGGCGTGACCGAAAACCTGTCCCAGAGCCGCCGCGGACTGGCGCGCCGCCTGACCGTGCAGGCGCTCTATCAGTGGCTGGTCAACGAGACCCGTCCGGAAACCATGATCCGCCAGTTCCGCGAGCAGCCCGAAGGGCTGGGCCGCGCCGACGCCGAATACTTCACCGGCCTGCTGAACGGTGTCGTCGACAATGCCGCCGAACTGACACTGCTGCTGGTGCCGTGCCTCGACCGGCCGCTCAATCAGCTCGATCCGGTCGAACACGCCATCCTGCTGCTGGGCGCCTACGAACTGGCGCACCGTCCCGAAGTGCCATGGAAAGTGGCGGTCAATGAGGCCGTCAACCTGACCAAGCTGTTTGGTGCCGAGGACGGCTTCAAGTTTGTCAACGGCGTGCTCGACAAGCTGGCGCATGCGCAACGAGCCGCCGAAATCAGCGCCGGAATCTAAGGTCATGGATGAGTTTTCGCTCATCCGAAACTACTTTGCCGGTCTGTCGCCAGTCGCGGCGGATGTCATCCTGGGTATCGGCGACGATTGCGCACTGCTGGATGTTCCAGCGGACTGTGAACTGGCGGTGACCAGCGACACACTGGTTTGCGGACGACACTTTCCAGTCGATACGGCGCCTGCAGACATCGGCTGGAAGGCGCTGGCGGTCAATCTTTCCGACCTGGCTGCGATGGGCGCCCAGGCCCGTTGGTTCACGCTGGCGTTGACCCTGCCCACGGCGGACGGGAACTGGTTGCAGCAGTTTGCGGACGGTGTACAGCAGCTGGCGACGGCCAGCAGGGTATCCCTGGTGGGTGGCGATACCACGCAAGGCCCTTTATCCATCACGATGACCGCGATGGGCCTAGTGCCCCGAGGAAACGCATTGAAGCGCAGCGGTGCAAGAGCGGGCGATGCCGTCTGCGTCACCGGTACGCTGGGCGACGCGGCGCTCGCACTGGAGCTGATGGGCACACAGGACATGCCATCCGGGCTGCGTGCGCGGCTGAACCGCCCGCTCCCGCGCCTGCAGGCGGGCATGGCGCTGCGCGGGTTGGCTCATGCCGCGATCGATCTCTCCGACGGACTCGCGGGCGATCTGGGCCACATCCTCGAGGCGAGCGGCGTCGGCGCTGAAATCCAGGCGGACCGATTGCCCATGTCCGGCGAATTCGAGCGCGCCGCGCCCCGCGACCGGCGTCTTGCGTTGCAAGCGGGCGGTGGGGACGATTATGAATTGTGCGTGTGCATGTCGCCCGAACATGTCGCCGCCGCCGCTGCTGCGCTGGACGTCCCGCTGAACGTGATCGGGCGCATCACCGCCGGGCCCGGATTGCGCTTTGTCGATGCCACCGGCGTTACCATTCCAAGCACTGCCAAAGGATATCTGCACTTCTCATGACCGCCAGCCAGCATGAAGTACCCAAAGCGCCGACCCGGCTGATCTTGAGCACGCCGGAGCATTTCATCGCCTACGGTTTCGGTGCAGGGCTCGCGCCCAGGGCGCCCGGCACCTTCGGGACGCTGGTGGGGTTGCCACTGTGGTTCCTGTTGCATGGGCTGCTGCCTGATCCGGTTCATTACCTGCTGGCGTGCCTGGTCCTGTTTGTCTTTGGCTGCTGGGTTTGCGGCGAAAGTGCGCGACTGCTCGGGTTGCATGATGCGCCGGGCATCGTTTTCGATGAGATCGTCGGATTTCTCCTGACCTGTTTTCCCCTGCTGTTTCTGCCGGCGCATGCGCCGCGCTGGCCGTGGCTGATCGCGGCATTCCTGCTGTTCCGGGTGTTCGACATCCTCAAGCCCTGGCCGATACGCTGGCTCGATCAGCGGGTCAAGGGCGGATTCGGCATCATGGTCGATGACGCTCTGGCCGCCGTCTTCGCGGCGCTGTGCCTGTTTGCCCTGCTGGCAGTCCTGCTGAGCTGGTAATAAGCATTGTCCTGCGGGATATTGTAGGCTGGGTGTCTTAAAACTTGGCCAACATGTCCCGGTTTCCGGGCGTATTGCCAGCATTTACGCAGGATGGAGCGGCATATGAGTAAACTTGTCCGTATCGGCGGCGCTTCGGCGTTCTGGGGCGATACCAATACCGCCGCTGCCCAGTTGATCAAAAAAGGTAATATTAATTACCTTGTCTTCGACTACCTAGCCGAGATCACCATGTCGATCCTCGCGGCCAAGCGCATGCGCGATGCCAACGATGGTTACGCAACGGATTTCGTCGAACATGTGATGGCTCCGCTGATGCCAACGATCAAGCAGAAGGGCATCCGCGTGGTCGCCAATGCCGGCGGTGTCAATCCGCTGGCCTGCAAGGCGGCGCTCGAAATGGCGGCGGAAAAAGCCGGGGTGAAATTCCGCGTCGCCGTTGTTCTCGGCGATGACCTGCTGGCGCGCAAAAAAGATTTCGCCGACTGCGTGGAGTTCGAGGCAGGCACTGCAAGCATGCCGCCGACACTGGTTTCGATGAACGCTTATCTCGGTGCGATTCCGATTGCGCGTGCGCTGGATGCCGGTGCCGAGATCGTGATCACCGGCCGCTGCGTCGACAGTGCGGTGACGCTCGGGCCGCTGATGCACGAGTTTGGCTGGACAGAAACCGATTACGACAAACTCGCCGCCGGCAGTATCGCCGGACACATCATCGAGTGCGGCGCCCAGTGTACCGGCGGCAATTTCACCGACTGGGAACTGGTCAGAGAAGGCTACGCCGACATGGGCTTTCCGATCGTCGAATGTCAGGCCGATGGCCAGTTCACGGTGACCAAGCCAGCCGGCACCGGTGGCCTGGTGTCGGTGAATACCGTGCTGGAACAGATGCTCTATGAAATCGGCGACCCGCGCGCCTACATCCTGCCCGACGTGGTCTGCGACTTCACCCGGGTGCAACTCAGGCAGGTGGGCGAGCACCGGGTGCAGGTCAGCGGCTGCAAGGGTCAGCCGCCGACGGCGCATTACAAGGTCAGCGCCACTTATCCCGCGGGCATGCGCTGTGCGGCGCTGTTCATGATCGGCGGCATCGATGCCGCGAAGAAAGGCCGGGCTTCGGCCGGCGCCATCGTCGAAAAAGTCCGCCGGCAGCTGCTGGAGCAGAAGCTCGGCGACTTTACCGGCGTCGACATCCACTGCATCGGCGCCGAGGAAAGCTATGGTCCGCACGCGCGGGAGGCTGTGAAATCGACGCGCGAAGTGGTGGTCAAGATCGTCACGCAGCATCCCAATCCCAAGGCGCTGAAGCTGTTTGCGCGCGAGATCGCGCAGGCGGCGACCGGAATGGCGCCCGGGTTCACCGGCTACTTTGGCGGCGGCCGGCCAGAGCCCAACATGATTCCCAGGCTGTTCTCGATGCTGGTGCCGAAATCGCGCCTGCCGATCGAAGTGGCGATCGGCGAGGAGCGTCTGGCCATCACGGTGCCGGTATCAGGCGGGTTCGTCGCGCCGCCAGCGGAGCCGGAAGACACCCCGACGGTCGCAGTCGACGCAGACGTCAGCGTGCCTCTGATCAGGCTGGCGCTGGCGCGTTCCGGCGACAAGGGCGATCACGCCAATATCGGCATCATCGCGCGCAAGTCCGAATACCTGCCCTACATCAAGGCGGCACTGACGACGACGGCCATGAAAAAATATTTTGCCCATGTGCTCGCCGAAGGCGGGCAGGGCCGTGTCGAGCGCTGGAGCCTGCCCGGCAGCAACAGCCTCAATTTCATGCTCTACCACGCGCTGGGCAGCGGCGGCGCCGCGTCGCTACGGACCGATCCGCAGGGCAAGACCTTCGGCCAGATGGCATTGGACATCCCGGTGCCGGTCTCTGCGGCCATTGCCAAAAGTTTGTGTTGACGCCGTTCCGGAAAATGCGCTCGGAATGAGGAGTTTGGCGCTCAATCCGGTTAGAATTCACATCCTGTTGCCATTTTCATGACGGGTTGATGACAGAAATGAGTGTTGAACGCGATGTAATGGAATACGACGTCGTCGTCGTCGGTGCCGGTCCCTCCGGCCTGTCGGCGGCCTGCCGCCTCAAGCAAAAAGCTGCCGAAGCCGGCAAGGACATCAGCGTCTGCGTGGTCGAAAAAGGCTCCGAAGTCGGCGCCCACATCCTCTCAGGCGCCGTGTTCGAGCCCCGCGCGCTCAACGAGCTGTTTCCCAACTGGAAGGAACTCGGCGCGCCACTGAACACGCCGGTCAAGCGCGACGACATCTACTTTTTCCTCGGTGCGAAAAAAGCGTTCAAGATGCCCAACCTGTTCGTGCCAAAGACCATGCACAACGAGGGCAACTACATCATTTCCCTGGGCAACCTGTGCCGCTGGCTGGCGGCCCAGGCCGAGTCGCTGGGCGTCGAGATCTATCCCGGCTTCGCGGCCCAGGCCGCGATCATCGAGGGCGACGTCGTCAAGGGCGTGACCATCGGCGACATGGGCGTCAATCGCGAAGGCGAGCACAAGTCCGATTTCACCCCGGGCATGGAGCTGCGTGCCAAGTACACCCTGTTTGCCGAAGGCTGCCGCGGGCACCTTGGAAAGCAGTTGCTGGCTAAATACCAGCTCGCCGCGGGCAAAGATCCTCAGCACTATGGCCTCGGGATCAAGGAGCTCTGGACCATCGATGCCGCCAAGCACCAGCCGGGCCTGGTGGTGCATGGCGCCGGCTGGCCACTGGACCTGCTGGGCACCGACAGCCTCGGCGGCTCGTTTCTCTATCACCTGGAAAACAATACGGTTGCGGTGGGCTTGATCGTCGACCTGTCCTACACCAATCCCTACCTGTCGCCGTTCGACGAGTTCCAGCGTTTCAAGCATCACCCGGTGATACGCCAGTACCTGGAAGGCGGCACGCGTGTGGCCTATGGCGCGCGCGCGCTCAACAAGGGCGGTTTGCCGTCGGTTCCGAAAATGGTGTTCCCCGGCGGCGCGCTGATCGGCTGCGACCTGGGCACCATGAATTACTCCAAGATCAAGGGCAACCATACCGCCATGAAGTGCGGCATGCTTGCCGCCGATGCGGTCGCCGAAGTGCTGCTGGCCGGTGGCGCGGGCGGGGACGAACTGACCGCCTATCCGGAGAAATTCAAGCAGAGCTGGCTGCACGATGAACTGTACCGCAGCCGCAATTTCGGCGTGTTCCTGCACAAGTTCGGCGCCCTGATCGGCGGTGCGATCAACTACATCGAGCAGAACTGGTTTGGCGGCAGATTCCCGTTCACCGCGCATGATCTCAAGTGGGACTACAAGTCGCTCAAGCTCGCGGCGGACTCCAGGAAGATCGAATACGCGAAGCCCGACGGCAAGCTCAGCTTCGACAAGCTGTCGTCGGTGTTTCTGTCCAGCACCAACCATGAAGAAGACCAGCCGGTACACCTGCAGCTCAAGGATGCCAGCATCCCGATTGCCAGGAACCTGCCGATGTACGACGAGCCGGCGCAGCGGTACTGCCCGGCGGGTGTCTACGAAGTGGTGGCGCAGGCCGGCGGCGAAAAGAAATTCCAGATCAACGCGCAGAACTGCGTGCACTGCAAGACCTGCGACATCAAGGATCCCGCGCAGAACATCAACTG
>DATMTG010000004.1:0-2852 GCA_035565075.1 Stenotrophobium sp. | reverse complement strand
CGCCGCTCCGCCCGCAGCGGCACCCGCCGCCGCTGCGGAACCGGCCGCTCCCGCCGCAACGACGGCGTCGCCCGCATCGCCCGCAACAACCGCAAGTGCGGCGGGCGGCGGCGACCTGGTGCTCGGCGAAAAAGTGTTCGGCACCACCTGCGTCACCTGCCACGGCGCCGGCGTTCTGGGCGCGCCCAAGGTCGGCGACAAGACGGCCTGGGGACCGCGCGTCGCGCAAGGCAAGGATACGCTGTACACGCACGCCCTCAACGGCTTCAAGATGATGCCGGCCAGGGGCGGCAACGCCGCGCTGAAGGACGACGAAGTCAAGGCCGCCATCGACTACATGGTCAGCAAGGCCGGTTGATCCATCATGAAGGCGACCGTCCGGCTGGGAATGTTGATATCGGCGGTGCTGGTGCTGCTGGCCCTGTTGCCGGGCTGTCGCCCGAACGATGCGGTCTACCGTGTCCAGGGCCATGTGTTCGGCACGCAGGTCGAGGTCAGCATCTACGGCGAATCCGAACAGCGCGCCCAGGCGCTCGGCGACGAGGTCCTGCGCGAATTCGACCGCCTGCACCGCAAGCTGCATGCATGGCAGCCGAGCCAGTTGACGGCGCTGAACGATGCGATCGCGCGCGGCGAAACCTTCCAGGCCGATGCCGAATTGGTCGACCTGCTGAAATCGGCGACCGCCCTGTCCGAACAGTCCGGCGGCATGTTCAATCCCGCCATCGGTCACCTGATCCGGTTGTGGGGCTTCCAGAGCAGCGACATCACGGAACACGGCCCGGCGCCGCAAGAGATCCGCCGCTGGGTCGACGCCAATCCGCGCATGACGGACCTCGTGTTCGACGGCACGCGCATCTCGAGCAGGAACAAGGCCGTGATGATCGACCTCGGCGGCTATGCCAAGGGCTACGCGCTCGACCGCGCCGCGCAGATCCTGCGCGCCGCGCACGTGAAGGCGGCGCTCGTCAACACCGGCGGCAACATCATCGCCATCGGCCAGCCGGGCGCGCGGCCGTGGAAGGTCGGCATCCGCGACCCGCGCGGCGACGGCACCGTCGCCAGCGTGGAACTGCACGACAACGAAGCGATCGGCACCAGCGGCGACTACCAGCGTTATTTCATGAAGGACGGCAAGCGCCATCCGCACATCATCGATCCGCGCACCGGACAGACGGTCGACCTGGTGGCATCGGTCACGATCCTCGTCTCCGGCGGCGCCGACGTCGGCCTGCGCTCCGACGGCAATTCGAAGCCGCTCTTCATCGCCGGGCTGCGGCACTGGCGAGATATGGCGCACCATCTCGGCTTGCAGGAGGTCATGCTGATCGGCGCGGACCGGAAGGTCGAGATGACGCCGGCCATGCAGGCGCGCATGGCGGCGAGATAGCCAAGCCACCGGGGGGCGTTGCCCGCTTCCCCGTTACCAAGCCTTGGTTCTCGGCGCCTTGTACGAATCGCACGCCGTCAAGGACATGACACCCAGGAATATCGCCATGCCCTTCCACGGCGCGTTTTTCAGATTACGCATGCATTTCTCCATTCGATGCTCAAGCACTGCCTATCGTCCGGGCGACAGGTTAGCAGATTGTGAAATAACGAAATGCGCTGCTTGTCACAATTAAACGCGATGCCGCATCTTGAAAGCCACGATGGGGCCCTTGGCCGGGTCGAAGGCTGCATCCGCAGCATCAACTTACCATTCGGTATGCAGGCTGGGTGATTGCCAAAGATATTACTATCAAATGGTAATTTTTATGCTACGCTCATCCAGCTTCATTACCATTACGATGAAGTCGTCATTTCCTACACACCGCCAAAGGAAACAAATGAAAAAGAAATGGATCGTCGTACCGTGTCTGCTGCTGTTCACCACGCTCGGCGCCTGTGCCGCCACGCCCGAGCCGCCGCCCCCGATTGCTGTCGACAGCGCGATGCGCGTGGAGGCAATCGATACGCTCGTGGCAAAGCTGAACGATCACTATGTCTTTCCCGACAAGGCCAGGCAGGTCGGCGCGGTCCTGCACCAGCGCCAGCGCGAGGGCAAGTACGATGGGATCACGGATGGCGAACAGCTGGCAAAACAGCTGACGGCCGATGTTGCCGACGTCCTTCATGACAAGCATATATTCGTGGGATTCGACTCCGGGCTGGTGCAGCCCGAGCGTGACATCGGGCCGCGCCCCACGACGCTGGCCGAGTGGGAACGCATCGCGCCCCCTGAGGCGCGCAAGCGTATCCTCGCGTCCAACCTCGGGGTGGAAAAAGTCGATCACCTGGGCTCCAGGATCGGCTACCTCGACCTTTCCGGCTTCCCGCCGCCCTTCCTTGTGGCCGCCAAATATGCGGCGGCGATGGACAAGCTCGCCGACACCGACGGCCTGATCATCGACCTGCGCAACAACCACGGCGGCGCACCGGACGGGGTGGCTTTACTGGTCAGCTATTTCGTCGACGAACGCACGCGCCTCAACGACATCTGGGATCGCGATACCGGTGTCTCCACGCCGCATTGGACGGTCGATCAGCTGGACGGCAAGCGCTATGGCGGCAAGAAGCCGGTCCTGATCCTGACGAGCCCCGGCACGATGTCGGCCGGCGAAGACTTCGCCTACACGATGCAGGCGCTGAAACGCGCCACGCTGATCGGCGAGCGGACCTGGGGCGGCGCCCACCCCACGCGTCCCTTCCGCCTTGCCGACCATTTTTTCGCCGCGATACCCAGTGCACGCACCATCAGTCCCATCACCCACACCAACTGGGAGGGCGTGGGCGTCCAACCGGATGTCGCAGCGACGCCGGACCGGGCGCTTGCGGTGGCGAAGGACATGCTGCAGCGCCGGCTTCAGGGA
>DATMTG010000003.1:0-8180 GCA_035565075.1 Stenotrophobium sp. | reverse complement strand
AGTTCCTTGAGCTGCATCTTGGTGTGGAAGATCGACTACTGGTACATGTTGACGTCGACCATCTGGTACTTGTTCTTGATATCCGCGGCGATGAAACTCTGGATCGAGTCCACGTTGTGGTCGATGAAGTGCTTCATGCCGCGCACGTTGCGGGTAAAGCCGCGCACGCGGTAGTCCATCACCACGATGTCGGACTCAAAAGTCTTGATCAGGTAATTGAGCGCCTTCAGCGGTGAAATCTTGCCGCAGGTCGAGACATCAATATCCGCACGGAAAGTGGAAATGCCGTTGTCCGGATGGGTCTCCGGATAGGTGTGGACCGTGATGTGGCTCTTGTCCAGATGGGTGACGACCGATTCCTTCTTGCTCGGTGTATGCAAACCGTCGTGATGGCCTTCGGAAATCAGCATCGTCACCGACGCGCCCTGCGGATCGTAGTCCTGGCGCGCGATGTTGAGGATGTTGGCGCCAATAATGCCCGCCACCTCGGTCAGGATCGCGGTCAGGCGCTCGGCGTTGTAGGCCTCGTCGATGTACTCGAGATATTCCTGCTGATGCAGCTTGCTGCGCGCATAGCAGATATCGTAGATGTTGAAGCTCAGCGTCTTGGTGAGGTTGTTGAACCCCAGCAGCTTCAGCTTCGGATTATTGGTCGGTCTGGGCTTGGGCTTTGCCAATGCAGGAATCCCCGGAAATTGAAATCACCTCCCGCCATCGCCGGCGGGCGCATATTATCCAACAAATCGCCGTGCGTTACGCGGCCTCGCGCACTTCGTAGCCGTGCGTCAGCCGCACCCCGCCCTGTTGCAGCATGATCGAGGCTGAGCAGTACTTCTCGGCCGACAGCTCGACCGCACGCTTGACGTGGTTCTCGGCCAGCGCCCGGCCCGTCACCACGAACTGCATGTGGATGGCGGTAAAGACCTTGGGGTCGGTGTCGGCACGCTCAGCCTTCAATTCGACGTAGCAGTCGGTGATCTGCTGCCGCGCCTTCCTGAGAATCATCACCACGTCCACCGAGGAGCAGGCACCGACGCCCAGCAGCATCAACTCCATCGGCCGCGGCCCGAGATTGCGTCCGCCGATCTGCTCCGGTCCGTCGATGACGATGGCATGACCGCTGCCGGTCTCGCCGACAAAGGCGCTGTTCTCGACCCATTTGATCCGTGCTTGCAAGGGATACTCCGTGACAGGGCAACAAGTTATGCTATTTTCGGCAAAAGCGCGCGGCGGCGCCATATGCAAAGAAAGGGGAGCGACGGCATGCTGGACAAGCCCGCGGTACAGGCACTGGTTGCGCAGGCCCACAAGCGCAGCTACCCGGCCCGGCACACCCTCATCCACGCCGGCGACGAACCGCAGTCGCTGTACCTGATCCTCGAAGGCTCAGTCAGCATTTTCCTCGAGGATGAGCACGGCCGTGAAATGGTCCTGGCCTACCTCAACCCGGGCGAGTTCTTCGGCGAAATGTGCCTGTTTCCGGAACAGCGGCTGCGCACGGCCGTGGTTCGCACCCGCGCCCCGACCCTGGTGGCCGAGACCGGCTACCAGGCGTTCCGCCAGTTCAGCCACCAGCATCCGGAAATCATGTTCGAGCTCGCCGGCCAGCTGGCGAGCCGCGTCCGCGACACCAGCCGCCGCCTCGGCGATCTCGCGTTTCTCGACGTCGCCGGCCGCATCGCCCATACCCTGCTCGACCTCGCCCGCAAGCCGGGCGCCATTTCGACCCCGCGTGGCACCACCGTGCGCATCAGCCGCCAGGAACTCGCCAGCAACGTCGGCTGCTCACGGGAGATGGCCGGCCGCGTGCTGAAAAAACTCGCCGAAGACGGCGTCGTCTCCACGCAGGGGCGCAACATCACGATCCTGCAACGGCACAAGCGAGCCTGATCAGCCGATCAGCGCCGTCAACGCCGCGGCAGGACTCGGCTGACGCATCAGGGACTCGCCGACCAGGAACCGGTGCACGCCGGCACTGCGCATGCGGGCGATGTCCGCCGGCGTCGCGATCGCACTCTCGGTCACCACTTCGGTCCCGGCCGGCAGCAGCGGCAGCAGCTCCAGCGTGGTTTCCAGCCGCGTCTCGAAGGTCCGCAGATTGCGGTTGTTGATCCCGAGCAGGTAACCGGGCGACAGGGCGGCGGCAGCCAGCTGTTCGAGCTCGAGGCGGTCGTGCACCTCGACCAGCACGTCCATGCCCGACTCAACGGCGCAGGCGTGCAGTTCGTTGAGCTGCGCCGGCGACAGCGCCGCGACGATCAGCAGGATGCAATCCGCACCGATGGCCCGGGCCTCCGCAACCTGCAGGGGATCGATCAGGAAATCCTTGCGGATCACCGGCAACGTGCAAGCCTTGCGTGCGGCCTGCAGGTAGTCGTTATGGCCCTGGAAAAACCGCTGGTCGGTCAGCACCGACAGACAGGCCGCACCGCCCTGCTGATACTCATCAGCAATCCACGCCGGATCGAAGTCGGCGCGGATCAGTCCCTTGCTCGGCGAGGCCTTCTTGATCTCGGCGATCACCGCCGCACCCTCCGTGCCGGCTTTTGCGCGCAAGGCAGCGGCAAAACCCCGCGGCGCGGATTGTCCGGCAGCCAGATCATGCAGTGACGACCGCGAATAACGCTGCCTGAGCGCGGCGATTTCATCGCGCTTGACCGCGAGAATCTTTTGCAGGATGTCGCTCACGCTTTCAGCTTCTGCGTCAGTTGCACAAACTGCTCCATGCGCGCACGCGCCGCACCGCTGGCGATCGCCTCGCGCGCCAGCGCGATGCCGTCGCCGATGGAGGCCGCGACCCCCGCGGCATACAGCGCCGCACCGCTGTTGAGACAGGCAATATCAAGCGCCACGCCCGGCGTGTTGCCCAACACCTCGAGAATCTTCGCCTTCGACTCCACCGCGTCCGCCACCTGAAGATTGCGGCTCGATGCCATCGCCAGGCCGTAATCCTCGGGCTGGATTTCGTATTCGCGCACCACCCCGTCACGCAACTCGCCGACCATCGTCGCCGCACCCAGCGTGATCTCGTCCATGCCGTCCTTGCCCCAGACTACCAGCGCACGTTGGATGCCGAGACGTTCGAGCACACGCACCTGGATACCGACCAGATCGGCATGGAACACGCCCATCAGGATATTCGGCGCATTGGCCGGATTGGTCAGCGGACCAAGGATGTTGAACATCGTGCGCACGCCCATCTCGCCACGCACCGGCGCCACCGCCTTCATCGCCGGATGATGATTGGGCGCGAACATGAAACCGATGCCGCAGTCCTCGATGCACGCCGCGACCTTTTCCGGCGGCAGGTCGATGACCGCGCCCAGCGCCTGTAACACATCGGCGCTGCCCGACTTCGACGAAACGCTGCGGTTGCCATGCTTGGCGACGCGCGCGCCGGCCGCCGCCGCGACGAACATCGAACAGGTGGAAATGTTGAAGCTGTTGCTGCCATCGCCGCCGGTGCCGACGATGTCGACGAAGTGCTCGTACGCGGGCACTTCAACCTTGCGCGCCAGTTCGCGCATGACCGACGCCGCGGCGGCGATCTCGCCCACCGTTTCCTTTTTCACGCGCAGGCCGGTGAGAATCGCCGCGGTCATCACCGGCGAGACTTCGCCGCGCATGATGCTGCGCATCAGGCCGACCATTTCGTCGTGGAAAATCTCACGATGCTCGATGGTGCGCTGCAAGGCTTCCTGCGGAGTAATCGGCATCAGCGGGCCTCGATGAAATTGCGCAGCAGGGTATGACCGTGCTCAGTCAGTATCGACTCCGGATGGAACTGCACGCCCTCGATCGGCAGGGACTTGTGGCGCATGCCCATGATCTCGTCACGCGCACCATCGGCGTGTTGCGTCCATGCGGTGACTTCCAGGCAGGACGGCAGGCTCTCACTCTCGACGATCAGCGAGTGGTAACGCGTTGCGGTGTACGGGCTGGGCAGGCCGCGGAACACGCCGCTGCCGTCGTGGTGCACGGGTGACACCTTGCCGTGCATCACCGCGCGCGCGCGCACCACCTTGCCGCCGAATGCCTGCCCGATCGCCTGATGCCCCAGGCAGACGCCGAGGATCGGGAACCGCCCCTGCAACCGCTCGATCAGCGCCAGGCAGATGCCGGCCTCGTTGGGCGTGCACGGCCCCGGCGAAAGCACGATGTGGCTGGGCCCGAGCGCCGCGACCTGGTCGACCGTGATCTGGTCGTTGCGATGCACCTGCACCTCCGCACCCAGTTCACCCAGGTATTGCACCAGGTTGTAGGTGAAGGAGTCGTAGTTGTCGATCATCAGGATCATTGGGGGCCTGCACGGAGTGAATCATCAGGCACGCCACCGGAGGATGCTGCCTATACGCGCCGCCAGCCCCTGCGGGTCTGGCGGACCTGCCGCGTATTATCCAATGAATGACCGGTACGACACCAGAGATGCGCGCCATGGCGCATCCCCGGCGGGTGAACCTCTTCCGCTCAGCGGGCCAGTGCTGTCATCTCCCTGGCGGCGACCTGCGACGGCAATTCCATGAAGCCGGGATGCCGGTCATAGAGATGCGCCCGGGTCAGCGGATATGGCAGCGAACCATCCTGACGCGGCCGCCCGCCGAGAATCTGGTACAGCGAGATCCAGCCACGCTCGAAGGCGTAGGCCGACGCCGCCATGTACATGCGCCAGACCCGGTAGGATTTTTCGCCGACGTACTGGCGGGCGATTTCCGCTTTGCGGTCGAGACGATCCACCCAGTGCCACAGGGTCTTGGCGTAGTGCGGACGCAGGCACTCGACATCGCGCGCCTCCAAGCCGCTGTCGGCCAGCTCGTGCATGGCCTCGGCAACATGCACCAGTTCGCCGTCCGGGAAGACATAGCGATCGATGAAATCGCCGAACCCGGAACTCAGCTCCCTGCCCTTCATGAACGCCGTCGAGATGCCGTGGTTCAGCACCAGTCCGCCCGGCTCCAGCAGGCGGTAGATCTTGCTGAAATAGAGCGGCAGGTTTTTCCGGCCGACATGCTCGAACATGCCGACGCTGGCGATCTTGTTGAAGCGCTGCCGCTCATCCAGTTCGCGGTAATCGGCGAGGCGGACCTCGCAGACATTTTGCAGGCCCAGCTCGCGGATCCTGTTGCTGACGAATTGGTGCTGATTCTGGCTCAGGGTGATGCCGACGCAGTGCGCGCCGTAATGCTGCGCCGCCCAGAGGATCAGGCCGCCCCAGCCGCAGCCGACATCGAGAAAGCGGTCGCCCGGCTGCAGGCACAGCTTGCGGCAGATGTGATCGAGCTTCTGCTGCTGCGCCTGGTCCAGGGTGTCGTTCTCGCTGTGGAAATAGGCGCAGGAATAGACCATGTTGCGGTCCAGCCACAGGGAATAGAAATCGTTCGACACATCGTAGTGGAACTGGATGGCGTTGCGGTCAGAGCGCCGCGTGTGAAACGGCCCCAGCAGCCTGGGCAGGTGCCGGGTCACGCCGATATTGGCCATGCGCGCGCCCAATGCGACGACGTCGCGCATGTTGCCGATGATGTCGATCGCGCCCTCGACGTAGGCGCGTGCGAATTTTCCCGCCGTGGGCGGCAGCAGTTGCAGCAGAGATGCCGGCGACTTCAGCGCGATCGTGACCTTGGCGTCATTCTGTCCGACCAGCTTGCCGTCCCAGTAACGAACCGCGATGGGCAACGACGGATCCGGCTCCCGGCCGACGAAGCGGAGCAACATGGAAACGTTGGATTGGACTGACATGGCATCCTCCTGATTCTTTCGAATGGAGGCGGAGACAGCGTGCGGCGGCTATCGGTTTGAAAACGCTTTGATGGTCGTCAGCGGGCCTGCTCCGCCACGGTCGGTGCATGAAGCATCATCGATCGCACAAAAAATACTCGCATCGTTTTGAACGCGCAAGACGGCCATATCAGCGGCGCGTCACGGCACCGATCCAGTCACGCACACGCGAGACCACCGCATCAGATTTCCTGATCCAGTTGTAGTGATCGAGCCGCTGTCCGGAATCCTGCGCACTCAATGCCAGATGTGTGACCTCGGCGTGCACGAGTTTGTTCAAAAGATTTTGCTGCGAGCGGTGCGGTGCCAGCCCGTCGTGCTCAAAACTCAGGCCCAGCACCGGCAGGCGCAACTGTGCCATCGCGGCCTCATAGTCGGTGCCGTTGCCGGCACAGTCGAACCGGCCGCTGCGCGCCAGACGCGCCCAATCCTGCATCAGCGTCCTTGCTTCGGTGCCGCCAAAACGCAGCCGCTTGCCCGGGAAATAACCCAGCGCTCCGGCAAGCGCACCGGCAAACTGGGTGAACGCCAGGATCCCCATGCGCCTGGAACCCGACCAGCCGCGGTAATAAACGCTGCCCGCCGCCACCAGCACCACGCCGGCGAGTCCTTGCGGCTGTGCCGCTGCGTGCAGGACCGACAACTGCCCGCCGAGACTGTGGCCGAGCAGGAACAGGGCCGCATCAGGGAACCGGCAGCGCAGTGCGCGACAGGCCGCAGCCCAGTCGAGCGACTGCATCATGCGGTAACCATAGTCCACCTTTTTGCCCGCGCGCAGGCTGCTGGAGCCGATGCCACGCAGTTCGAGCACCGCCACATTCAGACCCTGCGCGGCAAAAGCCTCGGCCAGCGGCGCATAGACGCGGGCGGGCGTGCCCATCGCCGGGCCGATCAGGATCACCGGCGCGGACACCGCCGCCGACGGGTACACGCTCAGATCGAAGCCGTGTCCATCGCTGGCGCTGACTTTGAGGACCTCGCTTATGACGCGGCTCCCGCCTGCGCAGCGGCTTTCATCATCGCGCGCGCTTTTTGCAGGGTTTCCTGCCATTCGGATTCGGGCACCGAGTCGGCGACGATGCCGGCCGAGGCCTGCACATGAATCTGGCCATCCTTGATCACCGCGGTGCGGATGGCGATGGCCATGTCCATGTTGCCGTCCCAGCCAAGGTAGCCGACGGCGCCGCCGTAGATGCCGCGCTTGACCGGCTCCAGCTCGTCGATGATTTCCATGGTGCGCACCTTGGGTGCGCCGGTCAGCGTGCCGGCCGGGAAAGTGGCGGCCAGCGCATCCATGCCGTCGAGCCCCGGCTTCAGGCGACCGGTGACATTGGAGACGATGTGCATGACGTGCGAATAGCGCTCGATCACCATCTGATCGGTCACGCGCACGCCCACCTCGCTGACGCGGCCGACGTCGTTGCGGCCGAGGTCGATCAGCATCAGATGCTCGGCGCGCTCCTTCGGATCAGCCAGCAGCTCGGCCGCCAGTGCTTCGTCTTCCTGCACGGTGGCGCCGCGCTTGCGGGTGCCGGCAATCGGTCGCAGGGTGAGTTCGCCATCCTGCACCCGCACCAGGATCTCGGGCGAGGAGCCGACCACGTGGTGATCGCCCAGATTCATGCAGTACAGGTACGGCGAGGGGTTGAGCCGGCGTATCGCGCGGTACAGCGCCACCGGCTCGGCGTGGAAAGGCGCGCTCAGGCGCTGGCCGATCTGCGCCTGCATGGTGTCGCCGGCGGCAATGTATTCCTTGACCCGCGCCACCGCCTCCAGATATTGCGCATGCGGAAAACTGGTCGTGAACGGCAGCTCCGGCAATTCCTGCGTCGGCAATTTCGTCAGCGGCAGGGTCTGCGGCCGCGCCAGTTGCGCTTCGATCTCGTCGAGCCGTTTTTGCGCGCGCGCCAGATCGGCGGCATCGTTTGGATCGGCGTGCACGACCAGCGTCAGTGTTGCGCGCAGGGTGTCGAACACCACCAGTTCGTCGGCCAGCATCAGCAGGATATCGGGCGTGCCCAAAGCGTCGGGCTTTTGCGTCGCCGCCAGTCGCGGCTCGAAGTAGCGCACGCAGTCGTAGCCGAAATAACCTACCAGTCCACCGGCAAAGCGCGGCAGTCCCGGCTCCGGCCGCACGCGATAACGCGCGGCGTAGGCGCGCACCCAGCCGATGACATCCTGTTCCACGGCGCGTTCGACTTCGACGCCATCGCGGCTGACGCTGATTTGATGGCCGTGCACGCGCAGGACTTCACGGCTCGGCAGGCCGATGAAGGAATAACGCCCCCACTGCTCGCCACCATGCACCGACTCCAGCAGGTAGGTATAGGGCTGATTGGCGATCTTGAGATACGCGCCGACCGGGGTGTCGAGGTCCCCCGGCAGTTCGCGGATCACGGCGATAC
>DATMTG010000002.1:0-8712 GCA_035565075.1 Stenotrophobium sp. | reverse complement strand
TTCCTGCGCCGGATGAAAACCGACGGGATGCCGTCTGCCGCCGGTTGGTAGGCGGTGGAGAAATCCGACAGCGCACGCAGGCAGCCCTGCGGATCCTGATCTGCGCGCGGAAGGATTTCGTTGAACCCGCAGCGGCGCATGATGTAGACCAGATCCTGAAGGATGTCTCCGACGCCGCGCAGGGTGCCCCGATAGCCGAGACGTCCGCGCAGCACGCGCGCCTGGGTCAGGGCCCGGCCATCGTCGAATTTCGGAAACTCGAGCGCGATCAGCGGCCGGTCGGCAATTTCCGCAAAAATGGCATCGACGTCCTCGGTGTTGGCCAGCCGCACGCCAATCGTCGCGCCCGCCGAGCAAAGCTGATCGCGCTCGGAGCGCCAGCGGCCCAGCGACACGATCAGCTTTTTTGCTGGAGCAATGTCAGCTTGATCATCGACTGCGATCCAGTCGTCAGCCACCAATACATCGTCGCGGATCATGTTCGGAGACATCAGGCGGCCTCTGCTTCGGTGGCGTACAGACGTTCCTTGAAGGGAGCCAGGCCCAGGCGACGGTAGCAGTCGAGGAAGGTTTCTTCCTCGCCTTCCCTCAGGTCTAGATAGGTGTGCACGATGCGTTCGACGCCGCCGGCGATTTCGCTGCGTGACAGTGCACGTCCCGCGCGTTCGCCGAGCGTGGGATCGTTGCTTGGATTGCCGCCCAAGGTGACCTGGTACCACTCCTCGCCATGCTTGTCGACGCCGAGAATGCCGATGTGGCCGACGCTGTGATGGCCGCAACCGTTCATGCAGCCGCTCATCGTGATGCGGATGGGGCCGACGGCATATTGGTCGTCGAGCTTGTCGAACAGGTCATAGATATCGTGGTAGACGCTGATCGAGCTGGCATTGGCGAGCCCGCAGAAATCCAGGCCCGGGCAGCAGATCATGTCGGTCAGCAGTCCGATGTTCGGCGTGGCCAGGTTCAGGGCTTTCAGGCGCTGCCACAGCGGGTAGAGATCGCGCTCGGCAACATCGGGCAGGACCAGGTTCTGGTCGAAGGTCGAGCGCAACTCGCCGAAGCCATAGATCTCGGTCAGTTCCGCCAGCGCCTCGTACTGTTCCGCGCTGACATCGCCACCGGTGACATTGTGCGCTTTCAGCGAAACGTAGGCGATGCGATACCCGGGCTGACGATGTTCGCCGACATTACGCTTGAGCCAGGCACCGAATTCGCGGTGCTCCGAGGCCAGCGCCGACAGGTCCGCGCGCACTTCTGCAAGCGGGCGGTATGCCGGTGTGGGAAAGAAACTGCGCATGTGGTCGACGTCTTCAGGCAGCAGCCGCAGGGTTTCGGCTTCGGCGCTGGCAAGGATGCGCTGGTATTCCGTGTGCACGGCTGCGATGAAGCGTTCCAGTCCCCAGGTCTTGACGACAACCTTGATGCGCGCGTGATGGATGTTGTCGCGACGGCCGAAGCGGTTGAACACGCGCATGATCGCCGTCGAATAGATCAGCAGGTCCGATTCCGGGACGAAGTCATTCGTCAATTTGCCCAGGATCGGCATGCGTCCGAGGCCGCCGCCGACATAGAAGCGATAGCCGATTTCTCCGGCCTCGTTGTGCACGAGGTGAATGGCGACATCGTTGGTGCGGGTGGCGGCGCGGTCGACCTTGGCGCCGGTGAAGGCAAACTTGAACTTGCGCGGCAGCCAGAGGAATTCCGGGTTCAACGCCTCCCACTGGCGCAGCAATTCGCAGTAGGGGCGCGGATCGATGATTTCGTCGGCCGAGACGCCGGCAAGGTAATCGCAGGTGATGTTGCGGGTGTCGTTGCCGCAGGCCTGGATGCACTGCATCTCGACTTCCGCCAGTTCGACCAGAATGTCCGGCACATCGTCCAGTGGCGGCCAGTGCAGCTGGATGTTCTGGCGCGTCGTGAAGTGCGCATAGCCCTTGGAATAAGTCCGGGCGATATGTCCCATCTTGCGCAATTGCGGCGCGCTCATGTGGCCATAGGGGATGTTGATGCGCAGCATCGGCGCAAAGCGCTGCATGTAGAGGCCGTTGCGCAGGCGCATCGGCCGGAATTCATCGTCGGTCAATTTGCCCGCACGATAGCGCGCAAGCTGCTCGCGGAACTGCGCGGCACGTTCCCTGACCAGGGTCAGGTCGATTTCATCGTATTGATACACGGGTAAGTCCTGAAGTGAATATCGGCAGTGAGAAACCGGCCGCGTATCTTAAAGGTGTGCGCGGCTTCGCAACAGTTTGTTGGGGCTATATCTTCATCATGAATCGGTATAAGCCCGATGCCGGACCCCGAGACGTTCAGGGATGCGGCAGCTGTGTCAGCAGCTTTTGCGTCTGCTGTACGCGTTGCGCATGATCCGGGATCTCCGCCAGTTCGGTGATGATTTCACGCGTCAGGTGGGGCGCGAAAATGGCAATGAAGTCATACATGTACCCACGCAGAAAGCTGCCATGGCGAAAGCCGATGTGGGTGGTGCTGGAGGCAAACAGGTGACCGGCGGGCAGTCGCAGCAGGTCCTTGTCCAGACGCTCGTCGTACGCCATTTCAGCGATGATGCCGATCCCCAGGCCCGCACGGACATAGGTCTTGATGACATCGGCATCGACGGCGGTCAGTACCACGTCCGGTTTGAGTGCTTGTGCCGCAAACGCCTGGTCGAGCGTCGAGCGGCCGGTGAAGCCGAAGGTATAGGTCACCAGCGGATACCGCGCCACGTCCTCGAGGGTCAGTTTCCTGCTTGTCGCCAGGGGGTGGTCCGGCTTGACCAGCACGCAGCGGTTCCAGCGGTAGCAGGGCAGCATCACCAACTGCTCGTAGTGCTCCATCGCTTCGGTGGCGATTGCAAAATCGGCCAGGCCTTCGGCAGCCATCTTGGCGATCTGGGGCGGCGAACCCTGATGCAGGTGCAGGCTGACCTTCGGGTAGCGCGCCCGAAACTTCTGTATGACCGGCGGCAATGCATAGCGTGCCTGGGTGTGCGTGGTGGCGATGGTCAGATCGCCGCGATCGGTATCGCGGAATTCGCCGGCGATGTTGCGGATATTCTCCACCTCGGCGAGCAGGCGTGAAGTGTATTCGAGGATGCGGCGACCGGCGGGTGTGATCTCCGCGAGATGCTTGCCGTTACGCAGAAAAATATCCACGCCGAGTTCTTCTTCGAGCAGGCGGATCTGTTTGCTGACCCCGGGCTGCGAGGTGAACAGGGCCTCTGCCGCGGCGGTGACGTTGAGCCCGCGCTGGGCGACTTCGTGTATGTAGTGGAGTTGGCGCAGTTTCATGGGCCACCTTATGCAACCAGGTTATGAAAGTATAGATAAATATTCCTTTGACCGCTAAGCCGTCGCTGCTAGTGTGCGCGCTCGCCAACGGGTGCTGACATGCAGGATTTCGGTTTTTCGGTTGCAGGACTGGTCGTCGGGCTTGCCGTAGGCGCGACCGGCGTCGGCGGCGGCTCGCTGATGACGCCGATCCTGATCCTGCTCTGCGGGATCAGCCCTGCGGTCGCCGTGGGCACCGATCTGCTTTATGCGGCGACCAGCAAGTCGTTCGGCGTGCTGCTGCACGGACGGCATGGGTCGCTGGACTGGAAAATCGTCGGCCTGCTCGCCTCGGGCAGTGTACCGGCGACTTTCCTGACCCTGTATTTCCTGAGTCACTACGAAACCGGCCCGCAGCTGGATCACCTGATCAAGCTGACGCTGGCCATTGCCATCATGACCACGGCGGCCTTGGCACTGTTTCAGGACAGGCTGATCCGCCTGGCCAGGCAGGACGCCCTGCGCTTTTTGCGCCACCTGCACCATCGCGGACGGGTTCCATTGACCCTGCTATGCGGCGGATTGATTGGAACGCTGGTCACCATCTCGTCTGTGGGTGCCGGCGTGATCGGGATGATGTTGCTGCTGCTGCTGTATCCGCGCCACGATCCGATCAAGCTGGTCGGCAGCGACCTGGCCCATGCGGTCCTGATCACGGTCATTGCCGGTATCGGCCACGCCAGCCTCGGCACGGTGGACTACCACATGCTCGGGTTCCTGCTGCTGGGAGCGTTTCCCGGGATATGGCTCGGTACGCGGATCGGGTTCAGCCTGTCGCCAAGGATGCTGAAACAGCTGATCGCCGCGTTCCTGGTCTTCGTCGGCTCCGGCATGCTGCTCAAGGTGATGGCCGCCGCGGTTTGAGCCGGCATCCTGTTTGCTTGGAGTAATCTGCACGCGCTCCGGCACACTCTCGATAGACCCGATATGGACCAGCCGCATTCCCCATTTTTCCCGGTTTTCCTGCGCCTGCGCGGGCAGCCCGTGCTGGTGGTCGGTGGCGGCGAGGTCGCAGCACGCAAGATCCGCTTGCTGCTGACCGCCGATGCACAGATCCGGGTGGTGGCGCACCGCCTGAATCCTGAACTCGGGGCGCTGGGTGATGCCGGCCGCCTGGCGCATGTCGCCGAAAATTTTTCCGCCGATCATCTCGATGGATGCCGCCTGGCGATTGCCGCGACGGACGATCGCCGCTTGAACCTCGAAGTGGCGTCTGCCGCTGATCGGCGCGGCATTCCGGTCAATATCGTGGACGACCCCGGGCCCAGCAGTTTCATCACGCCATCGATCATCAACCGTGCGCCGCTGCAGGTGGCGATCTCGACCGGCGGCGCCGCACCGGTGCTGGCGCGACGGCTGCGCGAAAAAATCGAGGGCCTGATCCCGGCCAATTACGGGCGCATCGCCAGATTCATGGGACAGATGCGTGGTCGCGTCAAATCCCAGCAACCCATGCAGGCACGACGCGCCGTCTGGGAGGCTTTTCTCGATGGCACCGGCGTCGAGCGGCTGCTGGCCGATGACGAGTCCGGCGCCTTGCAAGAAATGGAGCGGCTGCTGGCCGGTCATTCCGTACGTGGCGAGGTGTATCTGGTGGGGGCCGGTCCGGGCGATCCGGATCTGCTGACGTTTCGTGCGCTGCGATTGATGCAGCAGGCGGATGTCGTGCTTTACGACCGCCTGGTTTCTCCGGCAATCCTCGAACTGGTACGGCGCGACGCCGAGCGCATCTTTGTCGGCAAGAAACGCAACAAGCATGTCGTGCCGCAGGACGAGATCAACCAGGAACTGGTGCGGCAGGCGCGGGCGGGCAGGAAAGTGCTGCGGCTCAAGGGCGGCGATCCGTTCATTTTCGGCCGTGGCGGCGAGGAGATCGAGACGCTCGCGGCGCAGGGCATTTCCTTTCAGGTGGTGCCCGGCATTACCGCCGCCAGCGGTTGTGCGGCGTATGCCGGCATCCCGCTGACGCATCGTGACCACGCCCAGGCCTGCGTGTTCGTCACCGGACATGCGCGCGCCGATGGCACGCTCAACCTGAACTGGGACATGCTCGCCCGCCGTGGACAGACCGTGGTGATCTACATGGGGCTGGCGACGTTGCCGCACCTCTGCGCGCAGTTGATCGCGCATGGCCTGCCGCTGGACTGGCCGGTCGCGCTGGTGGAGGAGGGGACATCGCCTGCGCAGCGCGTGATCACCGGAACCCTGCAGGATATGCCCAGAAAAGTCGGCGCTGCCGGCGTCGGCGGCGCCAGCCTGGTGATCGTCGGCGAAGTGGTGAAACTGCGAGAACGGCTGAAGTGGTTTGGCGAACCGATCAGGCCGGTCAGCTGATGTTCTTTGCCACGCTGGTTTGATCGAGATCCTTGGAGCGCAGGCGTTTCTGGATGCTGCGCAGGATGCCCGGCGCATCCAGCCCGATCTGTGCCATCAGTTCTTCGCGCGTGCCGTGCTCGATGAACTGGTCCGGCAAGCCCAGGTTCAGTACCGGCACGGTCAGGTGCTGAGCAAGCAGCGTTTCATTGACCGCACTGCCGGCGCCGCCCAGTTTGGCGTTGTCTTCGACGGTCACCAGCAGATCGTTTTCATTGGCCAGGTCATGCAGCATGGCGCTGTCGAGCGGTTTGACGAAACGCATGTCGACCACGGCCGCGTCCAGGATTTCGGCCGCTTCCAGCGACGCCTGCACCATGCAGCCGAAGGCGAGGATGGCGACGCGCGGGCGCCGACGGCCGCGCGCTTCGCGCACGATGCGGGCCTTGCCGATGGCCAGAGGCTTGAACTCGTCTTCTGCCGCGGCTTCGACGACGTTGCCGCGCGGATAGCGTACGGCGCTCGGGCCCGGTAACTGCAGACCGGTGCTGAGCATGCGACGGCATTCGTTCTCGTCGGACGGCGCCATGACCACCAAATTGGGGATGCAGCGCAGGAAAGACAGGTCGAAGGCGCCGTGATGCGTCGCGCCATCGGCACCGACCAGCCCGCCACGATCCAGTGCAAACAGCACCGGCAGGTTCTGGATCGCGACATCGTGGATCAACTGGTCGTAGCCGCGTTGCAGGAAGGTCGAGTAGATCGCCACCACCGGCCTCAGACCTTCGCAGGCCAGGCCCGCGCCCAGCGTCACCGCGTGTTGCTCGGCGATGCCGACATCGAAATAGCGCTGCGGGAATTTCTGCGAGAACTCGACCAGGCCGGAGCCTTCGCGCATCGCCGGCGTGATGGCGACAAGCTTGTCGTCCTGCGCAGCGGCCGCGCACAGCCAGTCCCCGAAGACCTGCGTATAGGTCTGCTTGCCGGCTGATTTTTTTGTCGGGAAAGCACCGGTCACCGGATCGAACTGGGTGACACCGTGATACTTGATCGGGTCGGCCTCGGCCGGCTCGAAGCCTTTGCCCTTGGTGGTGACGATGTGCAGCAACTGCGGCCCGCGCACATCGTGCAACCGGTTGAGCGTCGGGATCAGGGCATTCAGGTCGTGGCCATCGATCGGACCGTGGTAGTGGAAACCGAAGGTTTCGAACAAGGCGCCGGGATTGTCGAGATGCGCCTCGTTGGCGTGTTCGGTCTGCGGCTCGCGCAGCAGGTGCGGTGCTTGAGCCATCGCCAGTTTTTTCATCAGGCGTGCGGTGTGATCGCGCAGGGCGCCGACGTTTTCCGAGATCGACATGTCGTTGTCGTTGTAGATCACCAGCATGTCGAGGTTGAGATGACCGGCGTGGTTCAGCGCTTCGAACGCCATGCCGGCGGTCATGCCGCCATCGCCGATCACGGCCACGACACGGCGCGGCTCCTGCTTGATCCGGGCCGCGGCGGCCATGCCGGCGGCAGCGGAAATCGACGTGCTGGAATGGCCGACGCCGAAAGTGTCGTACTCGCTCTCGCCGCGATGGCAGAACGGCGCCAGCCCGCCGAGACGGCGGATGGTCTCCAGCTGTTCGCGGCGGCCGGTGAGAATCTTGTGCGGGTAGGCCTGATGTCCCACGTCCCAGACCAGCCGGTCGTGCGGCGTGTTCAGGCAGTAGTGCAGCGCCAGCGATAGTTCGACCGTGCCCAGGTTTGCCGCGAAGTGACCGCCGATGCGGCCCAGCGTTTCGATCAGGTAGCGCCGCAGTTCCACCGCCAGATGCGGCAACTCCGCGGTCGGCAGTCGACGCAGATCGTCTGGCGTCTTTACGCGCCCCAGCAGGGCATATCCGGGAATGTCAGTCATGGGCGGAGGATAAGAGAGTTAGCGACATTATCGGGCAAATGGTGCGGCGCGACAAAATCAGTGCTGGCGACCCTGGATATGGTCGGCCAGCCACATCAGGGCATTGCCGCCTGCCGGGAGTATTTGCAGGCTGTCGCGGGCCTGGTCGAACAGTTCGGCGGCGCGCTGTTTTGCCGCGGGCAGGCCCATCAGCGCCGGATAAGTGGACTTGAGGCTGGCGCTGTCCTTGCCGGCGGTCTTGCCGAGATCGGCGCTCAGTCCTTCGATATCGAGCACGTCGTCCTGGATCTGGAAGGCCAGACCGATGCACTTGCCGTAGCGATCCAGGGCTTCGCGTTGTGCCGGCGACGCCAGCGGCTGCGCGTGGCAGGCCAGCTGCAGGCAGGCGCGGATCAGCGCGCCGGTCTTGTGGATGTGCAGGGTCTCGAGTTCCGGTAGCGACAGGGTCTTGCCCTCGGATTGCAGGTCGATGGCCTGTCCTCCGACCATGCCGTGCGAGCCTGCGGCCTCGGCCAGGCTGCCGACCATGGCGATGCGCTGGCCCTCGCCCAGGCCGGGCGCCTGCGCCAGTACCGAAAATGCCAGGGCCTGCAGGGCGTCGCCCACCAGGATCGCGGTGGCGACATCGTAGGCGACATGTGTCGTCGGCCGGCCACGGCGCAATTCGTCGTCGTCCATCGCCGGCAGGTCGTCGTGCACCAGCGAGTAGGCGTGGATCAGCTCGACGGCGCAGGCCGGGGCGTCGAGCACCGCGACCGGCAGGTTCAGCGCGTCGCCGGCGGCATACACCAGCAGGGCGCGCAGGCGCTTGCCGCCGGCGCAGGCGTAGCGCATGGCCTCGTGCAGCCGTGCTGGATAATGACTCGGGGCCGGCAGCCAGCGCTCGAGGCCGGCTTGCAGCCGCGAGTGATAGTGCGGCAACTGGTCGGTGAATGACGGCGGGTTGTTCAAGTCTGGCTCAGCTTTTCGCAGTGTCGGCGTCGGTACCGGTGCTCTTGTCCACGAGGGTCTTGACCTTGAGCTCGGCGGTTTCCAGCGATTTGCGGCATTGCTGGGCGAGCGCGATGCCGCGCTCGAAAACCTTGAGCGATTCATCCAGGCGCAGGTCGCCGCGCTCCATTTTCTGCACGATGGCTTCCAGCTCCTTCATCGCGTCCTCGAATTGACCGA
>DATMTG010000001.1:0-22644 GCA_035565075.1 Stenotrophobium sp. | reverse complement strand
ATGGCAAAAGAGAAATTCGAGCGCGTCAAGCCCCACGTGAACGTAGGCACGATTGGCCACGTGGATCACGGCAAGACCACGACCACGGCAGCGCTGACCAAGATTTCGTCGGACAAATTTGGCAAGACCAAGTACGTCGCCTATGACGAAGTCGCCAAGGCCTCCGAAAGCCAGGGCCGTCGCGACAGCACCAAGATCCTGACGATCGCCACCTCGCACGTCGAATACGAAACCGACGGCCGCCACTACGCCCACGTCGACTGCCCGGGGCACGCCGACTACGTCAAGAACATGATCACCGGCGCCGCGCAGATGGACGGCGCCATCCTGGTCGTCTCCGCCACCGACGGCCCGATGCCGCAGACCCGCGAGCACGTCCTGCTCGCCAAGCAGGTCAACGTCCCCAAGATCGTCGTCTGGCTCAACAAGTGCGACCTGGTCGACGACGCCGAACTGCTCGACCTCGTCGAAATGGAAGTGCGCGACCTGCTCAGCAAATACGGTTTTGACGGCGACAACACCCCCGTCATCCGCGGCAGCGCCACCAAGGCCATCCAGGGCGAAGCCGACTGGGTCGCCAAGGTCGAAGAACTGTACAAGGCCCTCGACACCTGGATTCCCGAACCCCAGCGCGAAATCGACAAACCCTTCCTGCTGCCCGTCGAAGACGTCTTCTCCATCTCCGGCCGCGGCACCGTCGCCACCGGCCGCATCGAGCGCGGCGTCATCAAGGTCGGCGAAGAAGTCGAACTGGTCGGCATCCGGCCCACCGTCAAGACCATCGTCACCGGCGTCGAAATGTTCCGCAAGCTGCTCGACCAGGGCCAGGCCGGCGACAACGTCGGACTGCTGCTGCGCGGCACCAAGAAGGAAGAAATCGAACGCGGCCAGGTCCTGTGCAAGCCCGGCAGCATCAACCCCCACAGCAAGTTCGAGGGCGAAGTCTACGTCCTGACCAAGGAAGAAGGCGGCCGTCACACCCCGTTCTTCAAGGGCTACCGTCCGCAGTTCTACTTCCGCACCACCGACGTCACCGGTGCGGTCGAGATCAAGCAGGAAATGGTCATGCCCGGCGACAACGTCGCGGTCACGGTCGAACTGATCAACCCCATTGCCATGGAAGAAGGCGTGCGTTTTGCCATCCGCGAGGGCGGCCGCACGGTCGGCGCCGGCGTGGTGACCAAGATTCTCGCCTGAGCCCTTCCATCCATCCACAGGGGCGCGTATAATCCGCGCCCCTGTTGTTCCTCCGCTCTTTAAGACCTGAGTACAAGCATGGCAGCGACTAGCCAATCTATCCGTATCCGGCTCAAGGCTTTCGATCACCGGCTGATCGACAAGTCTGCGCGCGAGATCGTTGAGACCGCAAAGCGCACCGGCGCTGTTGTCCGCGGACCTATTCCGTTGCCGACGCGCAAGGAGCGTTTCACCGTTCTTGCCTCGCCGCATGCGGACAAGGACGCGCGCGACCAATTCGAGATCCGCACCCACAAGCGTCTGATGCAGATCGTCGATCCCACCGAGAAGACCGTCGATGCGCTGTCGAAGCTGGATCTGCCGGCGGGCGTCGAAGTTCAGATCAGAGTCAACTAAGGGATCCGGACATGACCATCGCAATTATCGGACGCAAGGCAGGCATGACCCGGGTGTTCACCGACGCAGGTGAGGCCGTTCCGGTCACTGTCATTGAATGCACCCCGAACCGGGTGACTCAGGTTAAGACTGTCGAGGTTGACGGCTATCGTGCCGTGCAGGTCGCCGTCGGCGAGAAGAAAGCCAGTCGCGTCAACAAGCCGCTGACCGGCCACTACAAGAAGGCGGGCGTTGCCGCGGGCCGTGGCCTGTGGGAAATCCGCCTCGATGACGGTGAAGGCAAGGATCTGCAGGCCGGCTCCGAGATCAAGGTCGAGGTTTTCAACGAGATCAAGGCGGTCGACGTCACCGGCACGAGCATCGGCAAGGGCTTTGCCGGCGTCATCAAGCGCCATAATTTCGGTGGCGGACGCGCGACGCACGGCAACTCGCTGTCGCATCGCGTGCCGGGCTCCATCGGCCAGCGTCAGAGCCCGGGCAAGGTCTGGAAGAAAAAGAAAATGGCGGGTCACATGGGCAACGAGCGCGTCACCGTGCTCAACCTGGATCTCGTCAAAGTTGACGTGGAACGCAACCTGCTGCTGATCAAGGGCGCGGTTCCGGGCGCGGCGAATGGCGATGTCATCGTCCGTCCCACGGTGAAATAACCCGGAATAACGGCAATGGATATTCAAGTTCAACAAAGTGGTGCAACGCTCGCTGTCTCCGACAGCGTGTTCGGCGCCGATTACAACGAAGCCCTGATTCATCAGGTCGTCACCGCATACATGAATGCCGGCCGCGCAGGTACCAAGGCGCAGAAAGGCAAGGGCATGGTCGCGGGCGGCGGCAAGAAGCCGTGGAAGCAGAAGGGCACGGGCCGCGCGCGCGCCGGCTCGATCCGTTCGCCGCTGTGGCGCGGCGGCGGCAAGACGTTCGCCGCGGTGCCCCGCGACTTCAGCCAGAAGGTCAACAAGAAGATGTACCGCGGTGCGATCCGCTCGATTGTCTCCGAGCTGAACCGTCAGGGGCTGCTGCTGGTTGCCGACAGTTTCTCGGTCGATGCGCCCAGGACCAAGAGCCTGCAGCAGAAGCTCGACCAGATCGGCGCCAACGATATCCTCGTGGTCACCGGCGAAGTCGACAAGAACCTGTACCTGTCTTCGCGCAACCTGCCGCGCGTTGCGGTCTGCGATGTCGAAGCCCTGAACCCGGTGGCCCTGCTGCGCTACCAGAAAGTGCTGATGACCGCGGACGCGATCAAGAAGCTGGAGGCTTGGCTGTCATGAACTTCGAACGCTTGCATCAGATCATCCTGACGCCGGTCATTTCCGAGAAGGCGACCGCAGCCGCTGAAAAGCGCAACCAGGCGGTCTTCAAGGTGCTCCGCGACGCGGAGAAGTCCGAAATCAAGGAAGCGGTTGAGCAGTTGTTCAGCGTCAAGGTCGTCAGCGTGCAGACGCTGAACGCCAAGGGCAAGACCAAACGCTTCGGTCAGTCGATGGGCAAGCGCTCCGACTGGAAGAAGGCTTACGTGACCCTGGCCGAAGGCCAGGAGATCGATTTTGCTGGCGGCGTCGCCAACTAGGGACTGAGTCATGGCAATCATCAAAATGAAACCGACGTCGCCGGGCCGACGCCACCAGGTCAAGGTGACGAATCCCGGTCTGTACAAGGGCGATCCCTACTCACCGCTGATTGAGAAGCAGTCCGCCAGCGGCGGCCGCAACAATCATGGCCGCATGACCACGCGCCACAAGGGCGGCGGTCACAAGCAGAGCTATCGCCTGATCGATTTCAAGCGCGACAAGGACGGCGTGCCGGCCAGCGTCGAGCGCGTCGAATACGATCCCAACCGCAGCGCACATATCGCGCTGGTGCTGTTCGCCGACGGCGAGCGCCGTTATGTGATCGCGGCGCGCGGCGTTGCGGTGGGCGATGCCATCCAGAACGGCGCCGATGCGCCGATCAAGGCCGGCAATGCACTGCCGCTGCGCAACATCCCGATCGGTTCGACCATTCATTGCGTCGAAATGCGTCCGGGCAAGGGCGCCCAGATCGCCCGTTCGGCCGGCGCCGGCGTGCAGCTGATCGCCCGCGACGGCGATTACGCGACGTTGCGCCTGCGTTCGGGCGAAATGCGCAAGATTCACGCGGACTGCCGCGCCACCATGGGCGAAGTCAGCAACGCCGACCACAACCTGCGCCAGTACGGCAAGGCGGGGGCGAAACGCTGGAAGGGCATCCGTCCCAGTGTCCGCGGTGTCGTGATGAACCCGGTCGACCACCCGCATGGCGGTGGTGAAGGCAAGTCGGGGCAGGGTAATCCGCACCCGGTCACTCCGTGGGGTCAGCAGACCAAGGGTCTCAAGACCCGCAATAACAAGCGCACGCAGAGCATGATCGTGCGCAGTCGCCATAAGAAGTAGCACTGTTTATTTTTGAGGTGTAACCGTGCCGCGTTCAGTCAAAAAAGGCCCTTTTGTCGACCATCACCTTGCCAAGAAGGTGACGGACATGATGGGTTCACGTGTCAAAAAGCCGATCAAGACCTGGTCTCGTCGTTCGATGGTGGTGCCTGACATGGTCGGCCTGACCCTGCAGGTGCATAACGGCAAGCTGCACATGCCGGTGTTCATCACCGAACACATGGTGGGCCACAAGCTCGGAGAGTTCGCGCCTACGCGTACTTTCAAGGGCCATACGGCCGACAAGAAAACTGACGCGAAAGCGAAGTAGGGCGAGCCATGCATACGCAAGCAGTTCTCAAATTCGTAAGACTCTCTCCGCAGAAGGCACGGCTGGTGGCCGATCTCGTCCGCGGGAAGAAAGTGGGCGATGCCATCAACACCCTGAAATTTTCGCAGCAGCGCGCCGCGGGGATCATTCGCAAGGTGCTGGAGTCGGCCGTCGCTAATGCCGAAAACAACAACGGCGCCGACGTCGACGAGCTGAAAGTGTCGTCGATCTTCGTCGATGAGGGCCCGCAGATGAAGCGCACCAGCCCGCGTGCAAAAGGTCGCGCCGACCGTATCGTCAAGCGCACCAGCCACATCACTGTCCGCGTGGCAGCCGAGTAAGAGAGAGACTATGGGTCACAAAGTTAATCCAAACGGTTTTCGCCTCGGCATCACCACCAAGTGGACGTCGAACTGGTACGCCGAGCATGGCGCCTACAGCGAGAACCTGAACAAGGACATCGCCGTTCGTGAGTTCCTGCGCAAGAAGCTGGCGCAGGCCAACGTTTCGCGCATCCAGATCGACCGCCCCGCAAAAAGCGCTCGCGTCACGATCCACACCGCCCGCCCCGGTATCGTCATCGGCAAGAAGGGCGAGGACATCGAGAAGCTGAAGCAGGATGTCGCCAGGATCATGGGTCTCAAGACCGATGTCGTGCACATCTCGGTGGAAGAAATCCGCAAGCCCGAGCTCGACGCGCAGCTGATCGCGGAAAGCGTCGCGCAGCAGCTCGAGCGCCGCATCATGTTCCGCCGCGCCATGAAGCGCGCCGTGACCAACGCCATGCGCCTGGGCGCGGGCGGCATCAAGATCCAGGTCGGCGGCCGCCTGAACGGCGCCGAGATCGCGCGCACCGAGTGGTATCGCGAAGGCCGCGTGCCCTTGCACACGCTGCGCGCGCTGGTGGATTACTCCACCGCGGAAGCCAAAACCACGTACGGCATCATCGGCGTCAAGGTCTGGGTGTTCTCGGGCGAGATGTTCGATGCGGGTTCACAAGCCGAGAAAAAAGAAGAAAACACCGCCGAGGCCCAGGCGGCCTAAGGCCCGGAGTTAATCATCATGATGCAACCCAAGCGAACCAAATATCGCAAGCAGATGAAGGGCACCAACACCGGGCTGACCTTCAACGGCAACAAGGTCAGTTTCGGTGAATTTGGCCTCAAGTCCACCGAGCATGGCCGCGTCACCGCGCGCCAGATCGAGGCGGCGCGCCGCGTGATCACGCGTTACGTCAAGCGCGGCGGCAAGCTGTGGATCCGGATTTTCCCGGACGTGCCGGTTACCAAGAAGCCCCTGGAGGTTCGCATGGGCTCCGGCAAGGGCAACGTCGAATACTGGGTCGCCAAGGTGCAGCCCGGCAAGATGCTCTACGAAATGGAAGGCGTGACCGAAGAGGAAGCGCGCAAGGCGTTCCGTCTTGCCGCGGCGAAGCTGTCGGTCAAGACCACTTTCGCGAACCGGACGATCCTGTAATGAAATCCAAAGAATTTGTGAAGGCCCTGCGCGAAAAGAGCGCAGACGATCTGACCGGAGAGCTCAAGGCGCTGCGCAAGGAGCAGTTCAACCTGCGCATGCAGCAGGCCCTCGGCCAGCAGAGTAAAAGCAGCCTGACGCGTGCAGTGCGTAAGAATATCGCGCGGGCAAAGACCGTGATGCGTCAGCAGGTGAAGGCGTGATGAACCAGGCAACAGACAGCAAGAAAGCAGGCAACCGTGTGGTCGGCGAGGTGATCAGCACCAAGGCCAACAAGACCATCACCGTTCTGGTGGAGCGCCGCGAGCGCCATCCGCTCTACGGCAAGTACGTGCGCAAATCCACCAAGCTGCACGCGCATGATGAAGAAAACCAGTGCAAGACGGGCGACCTGGTGGAGATTGTCGAAACGCGCCCGCTGTCCAAGCTCAAGCGCTTCCGTCTGGTGGAAGTGATCAAGCCGGCCCACGCGTAAGTCAGGAGCAGTCAACGATGATTCAACAGGAATCTTTCCTGGTTGCGGCTGACAACAGCGGCGCCAAGCTGGTGCAGGTGATCCAGGTCAAGGGCAGCACCGGGCGCCGCTATGCCGGTGTGGGCGACCTGATCAAGGTCACGGTCAAGGACGCCATCCCGCGCGGCAAGGTCAAGAAGGGCGAGGTCCACGATGCGGTCGTGGTGCGCACCAGCTTCCCCATCCGTCGTCCGGACGGCTCGGCCATCCGTTTCGACAGCAACGCCGCCGTGTTGCTGACCAACAAGCTGGAGCCCCTGGGCACCCGCATCTTTGGGCCGGTGACACGCGAATTGCGCGAGCGTTTCATGCGCATCATTTCTCTTGCGCCAGAAGTTCTGTAAGAGTCGAGTACAGCGATGAACAAGATCAAGAAGGGTGATGAAGTCTGTGTCATCACCGGCAAAGACAAGGGCCGTCGTGGCAAGGTCAGTCAGGTCCTGGCGACGGGACATGTGCTGGTCGAGGGCATCAACATTGCCAAGAAGCACCAGAAGCCCAACCCGAACGCAGGCGTGGCCGGCGGGATCGTTGAGACGGAAATGCCGATCAACATCTCCAATGTCCTGCTGTGGAATGCCAAGGCCAACAAGCCCGATCGCATCGGGTTCAAGTTCGAAGGCGAAGGCGTCAAGCGCCGCAAGGTCCGTTACTTCAAGTCCAACCAAGAAGCAGTGGACGGTTAAGAGAAGCAGGTATGGCCAATCTACAAACACTTTTCAAGGATAAGCTCACGCCCGAACTTCAGAAGAAGCTCGGCTGTGGCCCGATGGAAATCCCGCGTATCACCAAGATCACCCTGAACATGGGTGTTGGCGAGACCACGACGGATCGCAAGATCATCGAGCACGCGGTGGCGGACATGACCGCGATCGCCGGGCAAAAGCCGGTGATCACCAAGTCGCGCCTGTCGATCGCCGGCTTCAAGGTCCGCGAGAATTTCCCGGTCGGCGTCAAGGTGACGCTGCGCAGCGTTCGCATGTACGAGTTCCTCGAGCGCCTGATCGCGATTTCGCTGCCCCGCATCCGCGACTTTCGCGGCATCAGCGCGCGTGGCTTCGATGGCCGAGGCAACTTCAATTTCGGAATCACCGAGCAGATCATCTTTCCCGAAATCGAATACGAAAAAGTCGATGCGCTGCGCGGCATGAACATCACCATCACCACGACCGCGCGTACCGACGAGCAGGGCAAGGCCTTGCTTGACGCCTTCAATTTTCCGTTTCGCAAGTAGAGCTTAAGCACATGGCCAAGAAGAACATGATTGAGCGCGAGAAGAAACGCGCTGCGCTCGTCGTCAAGTTTGCCAAGAAGCGCGCCGCGCTCAAGGCGGTCGTTGCGGACGTCAACGCGACCTACGATGAGAAGCAGGCTGCGGCCGTGTCCCTGCAGAAGCTGCCGCGCGACTCCAGCTACACGCGCAAACGCAACCGCTGCCAGATCACGGGACGGTCGCGCGGCGTCTACAAGAAGTTCGGCCTGGCCCGTCACAAGCTGCGCGAAGCGGCGATGAAGGGCGAAGTGCCCGGCCTCAAGAAAGCCAGCTGGTAACGGAAAGACATTATGAGCATGAATGATCCCATTGCCGATTTCCTGACGCGCATCCGCAACGGTCAGCAGGCTGGCAAGAAGCAAATCGTTTCGCCTTCCTCCCAGACCAAGGCCGCGATCGCCCAGGTGCTGAAGGACGAGGGTTACATCGCCGATTTTTCGGTCACGGCGGGCGAGGGCGGCAAGAAGACCATCGCCATCTCCCTGAAATATTTCCAGGGCAAGCCGGTGATCGAGCGCATCGAGCGCATCAGCAAGTCGAGCCTGCGCGTCTACAAGGGCAAGGATGAATTGCCCAAGGTTCTTGGCGGTCTCGGGATCGCCATCGTGTCCACCGCCAAGGGTGTAGTGAGCGACCGTCAGGCGCGCGCTGCGGGCCATGGCGGTGAAGTTCTCTGCATCGTTGCCTGAGGCCGGAATTCCGTCATGTCACGAGTCGCAAAAATGCCGGTGAAAATCCCGGCCGGCGTTCAAATCTCCTCCGATGCGGGCCTGCTCACGGTCAAGGGCGCCAAGAGCGCGCTGTCCATGAAACTGCCGGCCGGCATCGGCATCGACATCAAGGATGGCGTCGCCCAGCTCGCCGAGGAATCGCGCAAATCCAATGCCATGGTATCCGGCACGGTGCGCGCCCTCCTGAACAACATGGTGCAGGGTGTCACCAAGGGTTTCGAGCGCAAGCTGCTGCTGGTCGGCGTCGGTTATCGCGCGCAGTCACAGGGCAAGAAGCTCAACCTGTCGGTCGGCCTGTCGCACCCGGTCGAATACCCGATTCCGGAAGGCATCACGGTCGAGACGCCGAGCCAGACCGAAATCGTGATCAAGGGCGCCAGCAAGCACATGGTGGGCCAGGTCGCCGCCGATATCCGCAGCTATCGTCCGCCGGAGCCTTACAAGGGCAAGGGTGTGCGCTACTCCGACGAAAAAGTCGTGATGAAGGAAGCGAAGAAGAAGTAAGCCGGGTTTCCAGCGGCGCTTAGTGTCCCTCACCGGATTAGTCGCCGCAGAAATGGGTTATTGAAGCAGACGAGATTGAAAGTAATGAAAGACAAGAACGAGACCCGATTGCGCCGTGCCCGCCGCACTCGCTCACATATCCGCAAGCTGGGTGTTCCCAGGCTTTCGATACACCGCACGCCACGCCACATCTACGCGCAGATCATCGCCGCGGGCGAGGCGGTGACAGTTGCGGCGGCATCGACCGTCGAGAAGATCGAAGGCTTGAAGGGGACCGGCAACGTCGAGGCCGCCAGGAAAATTGGCGCCCTGATCGCGGAACGGGCCAAGGCAAAGGGCATCACCAAGGTGGCCTTCGACCGTTCCGGCTTCAAGTACCATGGCCGTATCCAGGCCTTAGCTGACGCCGCGCGTGAAGCCGGCTTGGAGTTTTAATCATGGCAACCCAGTTCAGTAACGACGAATTCCAGTCCGGCGGCGATCTCAAGGAAAAACTGATCACCGTCAACCGCGTCTCGAAGACGGTCAAGGGCGGCAAGCAGTTCACGTTCACCGCCCTGACGGTGGTCGGCGACGGCGCGGGCCGCGTCGGCTTCGGTTATGGCAAGGCGCGCGAAGTGCCGGCGGCCATCGCCAAGGCGATGGAGCAGGCCAAGCGCAGCATGATCAACGTGGCTCTGAAGGGCACGACCCTGCAGCACGAGATCTGGGGCATCCACGGCGCCACGCGCGTGTTCATGCGCCCGGCCTCGGAAGGTACAGGCGTGATCGCCGGCGGCGCCATGCGCGCGGTGTTCGAGGTGGCCGGCGTGCAGAACGTGCTGGCCAAATCCCTCGGCTCCCGGAATCCGATCAACATGGTCCGCGCCACGATCAATGCGCTGACCAAGATGAACCAGCCTTCTGAAATTGCCGCCAAGCGCGGCAAAACGATCGAGGAGATCCTCGGTTAAACCGGGACCAGCCATGAGCACGAAACAAGTCAAAATCACGCTCGTGAAGAGCCTGTTCAAGAAACTGCCGGTGCACCAGGCCTGCGTCCAGGGGCTCGGGCTCAAGCGCATGCACCAGACCGTGACGGTGCAGGCGACGCCCGAAAACATGGGCATGGTCCGCAAGGTCGCCTACATGCTCAAAGTGGAAGAGGTTTGAGATGAAACTGAACACCATCAAGCCGGCCAAGGGCGCCAAGAAATCGCGTACGCGCGTCGCCCGCGGCATCGGTTCCGGGCTGGGCAAGACCGCAGGTCGCGGCCACAAGGGCCAGACCGCGCGCGCCGGTGGTTATCACAAGGTCGGATTCGAAGGCGGCCAGATGCCGATCCAGCGCCGGCTGCCCAAGCGCGGCTTCAAGTCGGCGCAGGCGCGTGAAACCGCTGAGATCAATCTCTCCGATCTCAACAAGATGAAGGCGACCGAGATTGACCTGGCCGTACTCAAGCAGGAAGGCGTGATCCGCCATGACATGCTCTACGTCAAGCTGATCAAGTCCGGCTCGATCTCGCGCAAGGTCACGCTCAAGGGCATTCCGGTGACCAAGGGCGCACGCGAAGCGGTCACCGCTGCCGGTGGCAGCATCGCGGACTGATCGTACGGATATGGCCAAGACACCCGCTACAGGCAGCATGGTTCCCAACATCGCCAAGATGGGCGAGGTTCGTGGCCGCATCCTGTTCCTGCTCGGGGCCATCGCGGTCTACCGCATCGGCAGTTTCATCCCGGTGCCCGGCATGGACCCGCACCAGCTGGCGATGCTGTTCGCGCAGCAGAAAGGCACCATTCTCGACATGTTCAACATGTTTTCGGGCGGTGCGCTGGCGCGTTTCTCGATCTTCGCCCTCGGCGTGATGCCGTACATCTCGGCGTCGATCATCGTGCAGCTGCTCAGCGCGGTGATGCCGCAGCTCAAGGAGCTGCGCAAGGAAGGCGAGTCGGGCCGTCGAACCATCACCAAGTACACCCGCTGGGGCACGCTGGCACTGGCGACGTTCCAGTCGGTCGGCGCCGCCTACGCGCTCGAGAAGAGCAATATCGCCTACGCCCCCGGCTTCGGCTTCCTGTTCACCGCGGCCGTGAGCCTGATCACCGGCACCATGTTCCTGATGTGGCTGGGCGAGCAGATGACCGAGCGCGGCGTCGGCAACGGCATGTCGATGATCATTTTCGTCGGCATCGTCGCCAACATGCCGCAGGCCCTGGGTTCGACCGCCCAGCTGGTCAGCGAAGGTTCGATGAACGGCTTCCAGGTCATCATCGTCTTGATTCTCGCGGTGCTGGTGACCTGGGGCGTGGTGTTCGTCGAAACCGCCCAGCGCCGGATCCCGGTGCACCATGCGCGACGCCAGCAGGGGCGCAAGGTGTTCGCCGCGCAGACCCAGCACCTGCCGCTGAAGCTCAACATGTCGGGCGTGATCCCGCCGATTTTCGCCTCGAGCATCATCCTGTTCCCGGCGTCGATGGTGCGCTTCTTCGGTGAGAACGGTGGTGGCGTCCTGCAGCAGATTGCCAACGCGCTGTCGCCCGGACAGGCGCTGTACACCGTGCTCTATGCTTCACTGATCATCTTTTTCTGCTTCTTCTACACGGCGCTGGTGTTCGACTCCAGGGAGACCGCCGACAACCTGAAGAAGTCCGGCGCGTTCGTGCCGGGCGTGCGCCCGGGCGCCATGACCGCCAAATACATCGACCAGGTGCTGACGCGCCTGACCGTGATCGGGGCGATCTACATCACCGCGGTCTGCCTGGTGCCCGAAATCCTCACGACCACCTGGAACGTGCCCTTTTACTTCGGCGGCACCTCGCTGCTGATCGTGGTCGTGGTGGTGATGGACTTCATGGCGCAGCTGCAGTCGCACCTGATGTCGCACCAGTACGAAGGCTTGCTGAAAAAGGCCAACCTGAAGTCGGCCGGCCCGAACGCTGCCGGCTGAGCCGTCATTTTTGGAATTTAGTGTCAGAGGTTCATCATGAAAGTCCGTACTTCCGTTAAAAAAATCTGCCGGAACTGCAAGGTCATCCGTCGCAATGGCGTCGTGCGCGTGATGTGCACCGACCTGCGCCACAAGCAGCGGCAAGGCTGATCAGTTGCCCCAAGCGGCTGCAGGGCGGGTTTTTGGCTTGTAGATAGCGGGTTAATTCAGTTAAACTGCGCGGCTTCGCGCGAGCATCGAGGTTTCAACATGGCACGTATCGCGGGCGTCAACATCCCCGATAAGAAACACACCGTCATCGCGCTGCGCGCGATCTACGGGATCGGCGCGACCCGCGCCAGGAAGATCTGCACAGCCGCCGGGGTCGATCCCGCGGTGCAGATCCGTACGCTCACCGAAGCCGAGCTCGACAAGATTCGCGTTGAAGTCGGCCGTTTTGCGGTCGAAGGCGATCTCCGCCGCGAAGTCTCCATGAGCATCAAGCGTCTGATGGACCTCGGCTGCTATCGCGGCCAGCGTCATCGCCGCGGCCTGCCGGTGCGCGGTCAGCGCACCCGCACCAACGCCCGCACCCGCAAGGGCCCGCGTCGCGCCATCAGAAAGTAACGTCAATCAAGGAAGCTGGAAGAGTCTATGGCCAACGCCAACGCAGCAGCAGCGCCCAAACGCAAGCGTGTCAAGAAGAACGTGACCGACGCGGTCGCCCACATTCATGCTTCTTTCAACAACACGATCATCCTGATCACCGACCGCCAGGGCAACACGATTTCCTGGTCGACGGCAGGTGCGGCAGGGTTCAAGGGCTCGCGCAAGAGCACGCCGTTCGCGGCGCAGATCGCTGCTGAGAAGGCGGCCACCGCCGCAGCCGAACACGGCGTCAAGAACGTCGAAGTCCGCGTCAAGGGTCCCGGCCCCGGCCGCGAATCCGCCGTGCGCTCGCTCAATGCCGCCGGTTTCAAGGTCATCAACATCACCGACGTCACCCCGATCCCGCACAACGGCTGCCGCGCGCCCAAGCGCCGCCGCGTGTAAGGGGAGGAATCCATATGGCTCGTTATATCGGTCCCAAGTGCAAACTTTCCCGCCGCGCCGGCGTCGATCTCCTGCTGAAGAGCCGCGCGCGCTCGCTGGAAACCAAGTGCAAGCTTGAAACGCCTCCCGGCCAGCATGGCGCGCGCAAGCAGCGCCTGTCGGACTACGCCGCGCAGTTGCGCGAAAAGCAGAAGCTCAAGCAGATGTACGGCGTGCTGGAACGCCAGTTCCGCAACTACTACACCAAGGCGACCACGCAGAAGGGCGCTACCGGCCTGAACCTGCTGCTGATGCTGGAGCAGCGCCTCGACAACGTGATCTACCGCATCGGCTTCGGCCGCACGCGCTCGGAAGCCCGCCAGATGGTCAGCCACGGCGCGATCATGGTCAACGGCAAGCGCGTCAATATACCGTCGTACCAGGTGCGCGTCGGCGACGTCATCGAAGTTCGCGAAAAATCGCGCAACCAGTCGCGCATCGCCGAATCCATGTCGATTGCCGCGCAGGCCGGTTTCCCGGAGTGGCTCGAAGTCGACGAGAAGGGGCTCAAGGGCGTGTTCAAGTCCCAGCCCGCACGCGATCAGTTCCTGCCGGACATCAACGAAAGCTTGGTGGTCGAGTTGTACTCCAAGTAATCGCAGTTTTTACGTACCGAGGTATCGTTCATGCAGAATTATGTCGCCGATTTGCTGAAGCCGCGTCTGGTGGAAGTGGAACAGATTTCGGAGCACCGTTCGCGCGTCGTGCTCGAGCCGATGGAGCGTGGCTTCGGCCACACGCTGGGCAACGCCCTGCGTCGCATCCTGCTGTCCTCGGTGCCCGGCACGGCCATCACCGAAGTGCAGATCGACGGCGTCGTGCATGAGTACAGCGCGATCGAAGGCGTGCAGGAAGACGTCATCGACATCCTGCTCAACATCAAGAACATCGCGATCGTGATGCACGCGCGCGAAGAAGCCACCCTGCACCTCGAGATGTCGGGCAAGGGCGTGGTCAAGGCCAGCGACATCAAGCTCGATCACGACGTCGAAATCGTCAACCCGGACCTGGTGCTCGCGCACCTGACCGGCGGCAAGCTCAACATGACGCTGAAAGTCACGCGCGGCCGCGGTTACGTGCCGGCGGTCAGCCAGGTCCGCGCCGGCGACGAAGACTCGCACTCGGTCGGCGTGCTGCGCCTGGATGCTTCCTATAGCCCGGTGCGCCGCGTCAGCTACGCGGTCGAGCGCGCCCGCGTCGAACAGCGTACCGACCTCGACAAGCTGGTGCTCGACGTCGACACCAACGGCGGCATCGATCCGGGTGAGGCCGTGCGCCTGGCCGCCCGCATCCTGCGCGATCAGCTCGCGGTGTTCGTCGACCTCGAAGCCGAGGCCGCGACGCAGGCGGTCAGCAGCGGCAAGAAGGAACTGGCGCAGATCCTGTTCCGCCCGATCGACGATCTCGAACTCACCGTGCGCTCCGCCAACTGCCTCAAGGCGGAGAACGTTTACTACATCGGCGATCTGGTGCAGCGCACCGAGATGGAGCTGATGAAGACCCCGAACCTCGGCAAGAAATCCCTCAACGAGATCAAGGAGGCCCTCAGGGCCCACGAACTCGACCTGGGCATGAAGCTGGATAACTGGTCTTCACCCAAAGCGACCGCCTAAGACCGAAGGAAGACCACCATGCGTCACGCTATTTCCGGCCGTGCTTTCGGCCGCAGCCCCAGCCACCGCAAGGCCACGATGCAGGCCGTTGCGGTTGCCCTGTTCAAACACGAACTGATCCGTACGACCGTGCCCAAGGCCAAGGAATTGCGCCGGATCGCCGAGCCGCTGATCACGCGCGCCAAGAACGATACCGTCGCCAACCGCCGTCTGGTGTTCAGCCGCCTGCGCGACCGCGATGCGGTGCAGAAGCTGTTCACCGACATCGGCCCGCGTTTCAGCGCGCGTCCGGGCGGCTACACCCGCATCCTGCGCTGCGGATTCCGGCCGGGCGACAACGCGCCGATGGCCTACGTCGAACTGGTCGATCGCGCACGCGGCACCGAGGAAACCGAAGCCGGCAAGTCAGCCAAGTAAGCGGGACATGTACAAGTGAAACGGGCGCTGCGGCGCCCGTTTTGCGTTTTACGGGCTGGAACCCGCGTCAGTCGCGGCCACCACCCGCGGCCTGCTCGAGCCAGACGCCCAGGCCCTGCGCATTGAGTTCCATGTCCATGTTCAGCAGGGCGCGACAGCGCAGCTCCGGCAGTTCGCAGTCGCGGTCCGCCAGCTCATGCAGGGCCAGCTTGGTCAGCGCCTCTTTCAGGGCGTAGTGCCGATGGGGTGCGTTGGCCAGCGACCTTGCGATGCGGACGTATTCATCGATGCCGCGTCGCAGGTCGTCGGCCAGGGCCCTGACCTGCTGCACCATGCCGAAATGGGTCAGGTACATGCGCTGTGGCTGGTACGACAGCAGCCGTTCCAGCGTCGATTTCCAGGCCACCGGATCGAACTGGACCGGCGTGGTGGTGGGAAAGATCCACGGCCCCGCCGGGCTGTCGAACTCGCGGTAGGACAGGCCGAAGCTGTCGCCGCTGAAGAACCCCTGGGTGCGGGCGTCCCAGATGCAGTAGTGGTGACGCGCGTGCCCGGGGCTGTCGATGAACTCGAGCACGCGCCCGCCGAGGTCCAGACGGTGGCCGTCTCCGGCGACGATGACGCGGGCCTCGGGCACGGCTTCGATACTGCCGTACATGCGCTGCACCGCCTCCGCGCCGTAGACGGCGGTGGCGCCGGCGACCAGCTTGGCGGGGTCGACCAGGTGCCGCGCACCACGCGGATGCGCCACCAGTCGCGCCTGCGGCAGTTCGCACATCAGCGCACCGGCGCCGCCGGCGTGGTCCAGGTGGACGTGCGTGGGCATGACGTAGCGCACCTGCTCGCGGGCGATGCCCAGGTGATCGAGCAGCGCCAGCAGCCGCGGCACGCCGGGAGCGGTGCCGCACTCGATGAACGCCGCCGCATCGCCCTGGCGCAGCAGGTAGCAGGCGGCCATGCCGGCGCGCTCCTGCGCGGTGTCGATGCACAGCACGCCCGAGCCGAGGTCCTTGTAGGCGGGCAGCTTCATGTCATTTCACCGGGAGGGCGGTACGCACAGCCGCATTTCCAAGTCATGCCCCGCATCGCGTTACTTCGGCGCCATGCGCAGCGCGCCGTCGAGCCGGATGGTCTCGCCGTTGAGCATCGGATTTTCGACGATCTGCTGCACCAGCACCGCATATTCGCGGGCGCGGCCCAGGCGGGCGGGAAACGGCACGCTCTTGCCCAGCGCGTCCTGCGCTTCCTGCGGCAGCGCCGCCATCATCGGCGTCTCGAACAGGCCCGGCGCGATGGTCATCACGCGGATGCCGTAGCGCGCGAACTCGCGTGCGATCGGCAGCGTCATGCCGACCACGCCGGCCTTGGAGGCCGCGTACGCGGGTTGCCCGATCTGGCCGTCGAAGGCGGCGACCGACGCGGTGTTGATGATCACGCCGCGCTCGCCCTCGCCGTTCGGCGACTGCGCGGCCATCGCCGCCGCGGCCAGGCGCAGGAGATTGAAGCTGCCGACCAGGTTGATGTTGATGACCCGCGCGAATTCGGCCAGCGCCAGCGGGCCCTGCTTGCCGAGCACCTTGTTCGGCGTGCCGACGCCGGCGCAGTTGACGACGCCGTGCACGCCGCCAAAGGCACTCTGCGCGAGGGCGATGGCGGCGTTGCAGTCCGCCTCGGAGCCGACGTCGGCGCGCGCGAAACGCGCATTGGCGCCCAGCTCCGCGGCATAGCTGTTGCCGAGCTTTTCGTTGAGGTCGGCCAGCACGACTTTGGCGCCGAGGCCGACCAGGTGTTTCGCGGTGCCGGCGCCCAGTCCGGAGGCGCCGCCGCTGATGAGGAAGGTGCTGTCTTTGATTTGCATGATCGATGGGTTATTTGACGGTGATGGTGATCTTGTCCGACATCAGGGACGGGTTGAAAGGCTGGTGTTTCCAGTCGGCAAACAGCAGTTGCAGGGTATGTTTGCCGGGCTTGAGCGTCAGCATGGTTTCGGTCTGCCCCTTGCCGAAATGCCTGATCTGGGCGGTGGCGGGCAGGGGTTTGCTCAGGTCCACCTGCGGATTGTCGATCAGCAGGTGATGGTGGCCGGTATCGGCGACCTGGGTCCCGGCTGGCGCCACGCCCATGCCGGAGAGCCCGAACACCACCTTGACCGGGCTGCTCACCACCGCGCCGTCCTTGGGCTCGATGATGTAGACCCTGGCGTCCGCCGGCGCGGTCTGGGCCAGATTCAGCGAGGTCTCCAGCCGGGTGTTGACCTGGGTCTTGGCGGCATCCTTGAGCATGTCCATGGTGTCGGCATGGACCAGTGGCGCGGCGAGGGCAAGGCCCATCAGCGCCAGTGAGAACGGAATGAGTTTGCGCATGGGTCTGTCTACCTGCGTGGTCGGGTGCCGATTGTTCCATATGCGCGGCCGTAAGCAAACCGCTATACTGCGCGCCGTTTGTTGCGGCGCATTCCGGTTGGCGCCACGGCTGTTGCGCAATGCGCCGCTTCCCAAGCCGCAAACTATCGTCGCCAGATTCCTGGCAGCGGTTTCCCCTAGATGTGCTGCCTGAACCGGGCCGCTGCCGAAACAGCGGGCCAGGCGCGTTCAGGAGTTTTACATGTCGTTTACAGAATTGGGCCTCATCGAAGGCCTGCTCGAAGCCGTGGCCAAAGAAGGCTACACCGAACCCACCCCGATCCAGTCCAAGGCCATCCCCGTCATTCTCGAAGGCCGCGATCTGCTGGCCGCCGCGCAGACCGGCACCGGCAAGACCGCCGCTTTCACGCTGCCGATCCTGCATCGCCTGCATAGCGCGCTGCCGGCGCGTCCCGCCGCCGAAACCCGCCGCGCCGTGCGCGTGCTGGTGCTGGTGCCGACGCGCGAACTGGCGGCGCAGGTGGCCGAAAGCGTGCGCACCTATGGCCGCAACCTGCCGTCGCTGCGCACCGCGCTGGTTTTCGGCGGCGTCAACATCAATCCGCAGATAGATATGCTCAAGCGTGGCGTCGACATCATCGTCGCCACGCCCGGCCGTCTGCTCGATCACGTGGGTCAGCGCACGGTGGATCTGTCCAAGGTTGAAGTGCTGGTGCTGGACGAGGCCGACCGCATGCTCGACATGGGTTTCATCCACGACATCAAGCGCGTGATCAAGCTGCTGCCGCAGAAGCGCCAGAGCCTGATGTTCTCGGCGACGTTTTCGCCGGAGATCCGCAAGCTGGCCGAAGGCCTGCTGCAGAACCCGGTCAGCATCGACATCGCGCCGCGCAACTCGGCGGTGGCCACGGTCGAGCAGCGCGTGATCCACGTCGCCAAGGAACAGAAGGCCGGGTTGCTCGCCTACATGATCAGCCGCGGCAACTGGCGGCAGACGCTGGTGTTCAGCCGCACCAAGCATGGCGCCAACCGCCTGGCCGAGCGTCTGGAGAAGGACGGGATTTCCACCGCCGCCCTGCACGGCAACAAGAGCCAGGGCGCACGCACGCGCGCCTTGGCCGATTTCAAATCCGGCAAGGTGCGGGTGCTGGTGGCGACCGACATTGCGGCGCGCGGCCTGGATATCGACCAACTGCCGCACGTCGTCAACTATGATCTGCCGAACGTGCCGGAAGACTACGTGCACCGCATCGGCCGTACCGGCCGTGCCGGCGAAGTCGGCGAGGCGGTCTCACTGGTCTCCGGCGACGAGCGCGGGCTGCTCAAGGATATCGAGCGCCTGCTGAAGAAACCGATCGGCCTGTTTGAAGTGGAAGGCTATACCGCAACCGCCCCGATGCACGAGGACCGCCCCATGCGCGCACCCAAGAAACCGCAGAACCGCAACCAGCCGCAACGTCCGGACGCGCGCAAGCGCTTCGGCAGCGGCCATGCGCCGCAGGGCCGGCCGCACAAGACCGCCGAACACTTGGCCGGCAAGTCGCGCAAGGTGCACTGAGAAACCTTTAGCGCGGTCGTGCAGCCGACGACACAACGCCCGCCCTGATTCCAGGGTGGGCGTTTTTCGTGGTGCCGATGCCGGCAGTCAGCGGGTTTTCTGGCTCACGCCGCTGTCGGAGCCGACGATCAGCACGTCTGCCGGCCGTTGCGCGAACAGGCCGACGCTGACGACGCCGGCAATCTGGTTGACGCGGTTTTCCAGCGTCACCGGATCGACGATCGACAGGCCGTGCACATCGAGGATGGCATTGCCGTTATCGGTGGTGAAGCCTACGCGCAGATCCGGACTCCCGCCGAGCTTGACCAGTTCGCGCGCGACGTAGCTGCGCGCCATCGGAATCACTTCGACCGGCAACGGGAACCGGCCCAGCACTTGTACCTGCTTGCTGGCATCGACCACGCAGACAAACTTGCGGCTGGCGGCGGCGACGATCTTCTCGCGCGTCAGCGCGCCGCCGCCACCCTTGATCAGGCGCAGGTGCGGATCGACTTCGTCTGCGCCGTCCACGTACAGCGACAGGGTGCCGGTGCTGTTGAGATCGAGCACATCGATGCCGATTTTCTTCAGGCGCTCGCTGCTGGCGTTGGACGACGAGACCGCACCGGCGATGTCGCGGCGCAGATCCGCCAGCGCATCGATGAAAAAATTGACGGTGGAGCCGGTGCCGACGCCGAGGACTTCGCCGGCGACGACGTGCTTCAAGGCCGCTTCTGCGGCCATTTTCTTGGCGGTGTTCTGGTCCATGCGTGTTGAGCCGGGTGGGGTTTGACGCAAGCTTACGGCATGACGGCGCTGTTGCGCGCGCCGAAGATCGCGGTGCCGACGCGGACCATGGTCGAACCTGCGGCGATCGCGCTGGCGTAGTCGTCCGACATGCCCATCGACAGGGTGTCGAAGCGGACGTTGCCGCGCAGGTCCGCCTGCCGGATGGCCCCGGCCAGCGCGTGCAGGCCGCGGAATGCCGCCTGGTTGCCGACGGGAGTGGCCGCAGGGGCCGGGATCGCCATCAGGCCGCGCAGGCGCAGTTGCGGCAGGGACGCAACCGCATGGCAAAGTTCGAGCGCCTGCTCGGGCCGGCAGCCGGATTTGCTGGATTCGCCTGAGATGTTCACCTGGATGCAGACGTTGAGCGCCGGCAGGTGCGGAGGGCGCTGCTGCGACAGGCGTTGCGCGATCTTCAGCCGGTCCACGCTCTGTACCCAGTCGAAGTGTTCGGCGATGTCGCGGGTCTTGTTGGATTGCATCGGGCCGATGAAATGCCAGCGCAGCGGTTCGCGCGGCAGTTGCGCGATCTTGCCGAGCGCCTCCTGCACGTAGTTTTCGCCGAAATCGCGCTGGCCGGCGGCGACCGCCTCGAGGATGTCGGTCACGCCGAAACGCTTGCTGACCGCCAGCAGGCGCAGCGATTCGGGGTTGCGGCCGGCGCTCCGGCAGGCGCTGGCGATGGCGCTGCGCACGGCCTGAAGATTGTCGGAAATTCGAGTCATATTGCGGGTGGCGGCAAAGCCCGTTAGTGTCTGCGGACTTATGAGGGTCTGAAACAAGTCTAACGAGGGGAACCGGCGATGGATATCGCACAGTTGCTGACATTCGGCGTCAAGCAGGGCGCTTCGGACCTTCACCTGTCGGCGGGTGTCGAGCCGATGATCCGCGTCGACGGCGACGTCAAGCGCATCAATCTGCCGCCGCTGGACCATAAGCAGGTTCATGACATGGTTTACGACATCATGAACGACAAGCAGCGCAAGGCTTACGATGAATTCCTGGAAACGGATTTTTCCTTCGAGATCCCGGGGCTGGCGCGCTTCCGCGTCAATGCGTTCAACACCAACCGCGGTTCCGGCGCGGTGTTCCGCACGATTCCCTCGAAAATCCTGTCGCTGGAAGACCTCAAGTGTCCGTCGATCTTCAAGGAACTGGCGGATACGCCGCGCGGCCTGATCCTGGTCACCGGGCCGACCGGCTCGGGCAAGTCGACCACGCTGGCGGCGATGGTCAACCACAAGAATGAAAACGAGTACGGCCATATCCTGACCATCGAGGACCCGATCGAATTCGTGCACACCTCGAAGAAATGCCTGATCAACCAGCGCGAGGTCCACCGCGACACGCTGGGTTTCAGCGAGGCGTTGCGCTCGGCGCTGCGCGAGGACCCCGACACGATCCTGGTCGGCGAGCTGCGCGATCTCGAGACCATCCGCCTGGCGCTGACCGCCGCGGAGACCGGACACCTGGTGTTCGGCACCCTGCACACGTCCAGCGCTGCCAAGACCATCGACCGCATCGTCGACGTGTTTCCCGGTGCGGAGAAGGACATGGTGCGTTCGATGCTCTCGGAAGGCCTGCGTGCGGTGATTTCGCAGACCCTGATGAAGCGCAAGGGCGGCGGCCGCGTCGCCGCGCACGAGATCATGATCGGCACGCCGGCGATCCGCAACCTGATCCGCGAAAGCAAGGTGGCGCAGATGTATTCTTCGATCCAGACCGGCCAGAAGGAAGGCATGCAGACCCTCGAGCAGTGTCTCAAGGACATGGTGCGCAAGGGCCTGATCACGATGGAAGATGCCCGTCACAAGGCCAACAAACCGATGGACATGTAACGCTGCGGAAGCGGGCGGAGACCGAAATGGAACGCGATCAGGCAATCAAACTCATCCAGCAGCTGCTGACGCTGATGCGGCAGAAGGGCGCATCCGACCTGTTCATCACGGCGGGATTCCCGCCGGCGATCAAGCTCGACGGCCAGATGACGCCGGTGATGGAGAAGCCGCTGTCGCCCGACAACTCGGCGATGATGATGCGGGCGCTGATGAACGATCGCCAGGTCAAGGAATTCGAATCGACCAACGAATGCAATTTCGCGATCAGCCCGGCCAACATCGGCCGCTTCCGCGTCAGCGCCTTCGTGCAGCAGGGCAGGGTCGGCGGCGTGCTGCGCACGATCCAGACCGAGATCCCCGATTTCGCGTCGCTGGGCCTGCCCAAGAGCCTGCAGGACATCGTCATGTCGACGCGCGGCCTGGTGCTGATGGTCGGCGCCACCGGTTCGGGCAAGTCGACCTCGCTGGCGGCGATGATGGGGTACCGCAACAAGAACTCGCGCGGGCACATCATCACCATCGAGGACCCGATCGAATACGTGCATACGCACATCGGCTGCATGATCACGCAGCGCGAAGTCGGCGGCGACACCCTGAGCTGGGACAACGCGCTCAAGAACACCCTGCGCCAGGCTCCAGACGTGATCCTGATCGGCGAGATCCGCACCCGCGAAACGATGGAATACGCCATCAATTTCGCCGAAACCGGTCACCTTGTGCTGTCCACGCTGCACGCCAACAGCGCGAACCAGGCGCTGGATCGCATCATCAACTTCTTCCCCGAGGAAAAGCGCGAGCAGGTGCTGATGGATCTGTCGCTCAACACCAAGGCGATCATCTCGCAGCGCCTGGTGCGCAAGGAAGGCGGCGGCCGCGTTGCCGCGATGGAGATCATGATCAACTCGCCGCTGATCGCCGACCTGATCTTCAAGGGCGAGGTGGCTGGCATCAAGGAAGTGATGGCGCGCTCCAACGAGCAGGGCATGATCACCTTCGACCAGTACCTGTTCGAGCTGTTCGAGCAGGGCCTGATCGACTACGCCGAAGCGATCCGCAACGCCGATTCCCAGAACGAACTGCGCCTGCGCATCAAGCTGGAATCGCGCCGTGCCCGCGAGAACCTGCTGGACGACGAAGCCGTCAAGCGCCTGCAGATGAAGGCCGAGGACAAGGCGCAGACCTTCATGCGCTAGGGCAAACCCCGGATCGAGCCTGTCCGGGCTCACCCGCTGAGCCGGTATATTCCCGAAATCATGTTACATATTATGTTATGTAATTAA